>CAYUYI010000015.1:0-15280 GCA_964448995.1 uncultured Propionivibrio sp.
GTCGTCTCCTCGCTTATTGGTGGTTATCGGTGTAGGGCAGCAGCGCCAGGAAGCGTGCGCGCTTGATGGCCACCGACAGCATGCGCTGATAGCCAGCCTTCGTACCGGTCAGGCGCGCCGGCATGATCTTGGCGTTTTCGGCGATGTATTCCTTGAACAGATCGACATCCTTATAGTCGATGTATTCCATCTTCTCCGCACTGAAGCGGCAGAACTTGCGGCGCTTGAACATTCCGCTGCCGCGCTTCTTGACGTTTTTGTCATCCTTCTTCTTGAAGAATCGAGCCATTTTGATTTCCTTCGACAAATTCAATAGTAGTTACATGCAATCTCAGCTGTCGGCTTCTCTGACTTTTCGCTGCCAGAAACCCTCTCACTCGAACTGCCGATCCTGGTGTGGCCGCCTGTAGCCAGTTGGCGGTCTCGCCCAGACCCACGGCCTGGATTTCACACTCGACCCGTCGCCGACTGCCGGCTTCCATCTGCTCCGAAACGTGGCCAATGACACATTCCGTCACCGGCACACCGGCCGGCGTAAAGCGAAGAAGTTGGCGTTCGATCAGGGTTCCGGTCAGTTCAACGCGATTCAGCTGAGCCTCGGCGATCAGCCAGCAGCCTGTTCGTCAGCTTCCGCCACGGCTTCTTCTTGAGCCGGCAGCATCGACTTCGACTTTTCTTCCTTCATCATCGGCGACGGCGTGGTGATGGCACGCTTCATCTTGATGGTGAGGTGGCGCAGGATGGCGTCGTTGAACTTGAAGCCATGCTCGAGTTCGGCCAGCGTTTCGCCGTTGCACTCGATGTTCATCAGCACGTAATGAGCCTTGTGCAGCTTCTGGATCGGGTAGGCCAACTGACGGCGACCCCAGTCTTCCAAGCGGTGAATCTGGCCGCCCTGCGCGGTCACCAGCGCTTTGTAACGCTCGACCATCGCCGGAACCTGCTCACTCTGGTCCGGATGAACGATAAAAACAATCTCGTAATGACGCATGAACACTCCTCATGGTAAAAGCCCCCCGCCATGCGAACGGTGGAGCAAGGTGGAAAAGCGCAGGATTATACGCCAGAAACGACCAGAAAATCAAAGAACTTGCACAATTCCGGCAACGTGTTTACGCGAAACAGCAGGCAGATACACCCCGTGACCACCACAACACCGTGCCACGAGCGACCACGACAGCCCCCATTCAACCGTCGCCGGGATCTTGAGACGTCGCAGGCAGGCTCTTCTCGATCTGGGAAATCAGCACCCCAAGTTCAAGATCGCGCTCAAGCAGTTTAAGCAAAGGCAACACCTGCCGACCGAGCATCGCCAGATGAGGCACCACTTCGCTTTCGTGACCCATACGAATCATGTCCAGCGCCCGTTCGATGGTTGGCGCCACAGTCACCTTTGATGGATCAACATGACAGGCGATCACACGATTCCCCCCTGCCTGCTGAGCCGCTTTCAGTCGAGCCCCCGCCAGTTCAATCAGCGCACCTGCAGAACTGACGCCATCCAGAGGACTATTGGCCACACCGATACTGACCGAAAGATTCAAGCGATGACCACGAATTGCAATGTTCGCCTCATGAATAGCCCGGCACAGACGATTACCGAAAGATTCGCAGTCCGGGTAGGGCGTTCCCGGCGAAACCACCACCAACTGGCTCCCCGCATAGTGCCCCAGGCTGTCTTCCTTGCGAATCTTGCCCACCAGCATGGCAATGAACCGTTTCTGCAACTGCGCAACGGCATCGGCGCCATGTTCCTCGCGCAATTCGCCAACATTGTCGAACCCCATCACCATCGCGCTGACTTCGCCGCCGTGGCGCATGGCATGCGACATCGCCTGCACAGCCTGCAATTCGATATATTTTCGCGTAAACAATCCGGTTTCCGGATTCTGAACGTTCTGCGCCAGATTTTCCTTGAGTTGGTGACGTACCTGCGCCAACTTGAGGAGCGAATCGATGCGTGCGAGAAGTTCCGCGGCCACCGTATTGCGGCTGATGAAATCAGAAGCCCCGTGTGACTTGGCGCGTTCGAGCACTTCCGTGTTGTCACCCGCGATCATCAACATCGGCATCTGCGCCAGCCGTGCCAAGCGCGACGAACGCACACGCACAAGCAGATCGTCACCACTGAGAACC
This sequence comes from uncultured Propionivibrio sp., assembly GCA_964448995.1. GTDB lineage: Bacteria > Pseudomonadota > Gammaproteobacteria > Burkholderiales > Rhodocyclaceae > Propionivibrio. The sequence continues at coordinate 2,137 of CAYUYI010000015.1, forward strand.
GGCAGGGACAGGGAACAGATCACCAACTCGATCGATTGGTCGAGCACCAACACCTGCCAGGCGGCTTCTCCGTCGGCCTCTTCACGAAAATCGTAGAACTCGCGAATCTGCTTGATGATCATCGCGCGCACCATGCGCGACTCATCAACGATCAAAATCCGCGGGAGAGGATTCGGGTTCTCCATGTCAGCCTCGTTCCGGAATCAACCACCTTCTTTACTTCTCATCATATTGCATTTCTTTCACAGTGCGATTCCGAGGATGCGAAAAATCCACCGACAGAAAAACCCTCGGCTTTCGGCAGGGTACCGTCCCTTCTCCATTCACCTTAAGGCAATATAAAATACTTGTTATCTTTCAATTGTTTACAAAACACACCCACTGCAACACACATTCCCATGACAGCAAGGAGGGTTTACAGACCACGCGTTTTCCCTTAGATTTCGCCCCCATGTCTTTTTCCAACAATATTTCCGCGGTACTCTGCGCCGTTGCCATTACCGTTGGCGCGGCGGGTTCGGCCATGGCAACCGAGCAGCAACGCATCAGCGAAGAGCCTTCGTTGTTTGAGCGTTACACCACCGGCGCGCAGGATCTGATACTCAAGGGACTGGAGCTCGTCGGCATCAACTATCGCCGCGGGGGAACCAACCCGGATAGCGGTCTCGATTGCAGTGGCTATGTGCAACTCGTCTTCAAGGATGCACTGGGAAAACTGCTGCCACGCACAGCCAAGGAGCAGAGCCAGGTCGGCGACGCCATCGATCGCAACGAACTCAAACCTGGCGACCTCGTCTTTTTCAACACCATGCGCCGCACCTTCTCGCATGTCGGCATTTATCTCGGTGACAACCGTTTTGTTCACGCCCCGCGCACCGGCGCAGAAGTCCGTGTTGAAGACATGAGCCAAAGCTACTGGGTCAAACGTTACAACGGTGCCCGCCGGATTCTTGAACGTTAACTCCGGTTTGACGCTTATCAAGGACGCTGCGGCGTCCTTTTTTGTTTGCCAGGCGCCGCATATACTCGCAATAAGCCTACTCTTATTTGATTTTGTTCCAATCGTTACCGCTGCCGCGATCCGCCCATGATTCCCTGGCTTGACGCCCATGACACCTTCCCCCCTCCGGAATTCGCGCTGCGCGACCCGAACGGATTGTTGTGCGCGGGAGGCGATCTGTCGCCGCAACGCATTCTGGCAGCGTACCGACTAGGCGTCTTCCCCTGGTTCTCCGCCGGCGAACCCATTCTCTGGTGGAGTCCCGATCCGCGCATGACGCTGATTCCCGGCCAAATCAAAATTTCACGCTCGCTGCGCAAAACCTTGTCGCGCAAGCACTACGAAATCCGCCTCGACAGCGAATTCGCGAGCGTCATCGATGCCTGCGCCACCACCCCGCGCAAAGGACAACGCGGCACCTGGATCACCGATGACATGCGGGAAGCCTATCTTCATCTACACCGCCTCGGCCACGCGCACTCGGTCGAAACTTGGATTGATGGCCGACTGGCGGGCGGATTGTATGGCCTGGCTATCGGAAAGATGTTTTATGGGGAATCGATGTTTTCCCACATCACCGATGCCTCGAAAATCGCGCTCGCCCACCTGGCCCGCCACCTCGAAACCTTAGGTTTTGGCCTGATTGACTGCCAGATGTCGACCCCCCACCTCGCCTCTCTCGGCGCGCGTGAAATTCGACGCCATGAATTCATCAACCGGATTCGACAGCTGACCAGTACAGATATTCCGCCAGGGCCCTGGGCAATCGACGCAGCCACCCACTATCACTGGGAGTGAACCGCCATGTCACGACCGGACGATGCCGAGTTACCTTTGTCGCTGATCCAGTTTTACCGCACAGCCGCTTACCCCTGCAGCTATCTGCAGAACCGCTCCGCCCACTCGCTGGTCGCGGCGCCGCCCTACCTGATCGACGCGCCCATCTATAGCCAACTGATTCGGCGAGGCTTTCGCCGCAGCGGACTGTTTACTTACCGCCCTGACTGCGACACCTGCCGCGACTGCGTTCCGGTACGCATCCCGGTTGCGCAATTCATTCCCGACCGCAGTCAGCGCCGGTGCCTGAAAAAAAACGACAACCTTGAGGTCAACGAACAGCCCTTGGCCGACAACACCGAACATTACGCGCTTTACGAACGCTATCAGGCGACGCGTCATCCGGGAGGCGGCATGGATCAGGGCGATCCCGAACAGTATTCCGACTTTCTGCTGCGTAGCCATGTCAACACGCGGCTGATCGAATTCCGCGACCCGGGCGCGCAGGCAGCACTGCGCATGGTCAGCCTCATCGACGTGCTCGACGACGGCCTGTCTTCGGTTTACACCTTCTACGACCCGGACGTGCCTGGTGCCGGCTTCGGCAAATACAGCATCCTCTGGCAAATTGCACAATGCAAGGCCAACGGACTGCCCTATCTCTATCTCGGCTACTGGATTCGCGACTGTGGCAAGATGGCCTACAAGGCCGACTATCGGCCGATCGAGGGACTGATTGACGGCACTTGGCAAACGTTACCCACGCTCGCAAGCCGCACGGAGGATCAAAGCCCGAGGACAGAATGAATACCGCTGACTGCCGCATGGTTGAATGCATTCCGGCGGGGTGGGATAATTCACGAATTTTTCGGACCTTGCCGCCCCGACGGACCCCCCCGGAAATACGCACGCCTTTGCTCATCCCCTTATGACCCATTACCTGTTCCTCGTTCTTGGCGCCGTCCTCGTCAACAACGTCGTCCTTGTGAGGATTCTCGGACTGTGCCCGTTCATGGGGGTTTCCAAAAAACTGGAAACGGCATTCGGCATGGGCGCGGCGACCACCTTCGTGCTGACGGTTGCGACGGGCGCGAGTTACGTCATCGATCACTTCCTGCTGATCCCTTTCGAACTCGATTACCTGCGCACGATCTCCTTCATCGTGACCATCGCCGCCATCGTCCAGCTGACGGAAATGGTCATCCAGAAGACGAGCCCCGTACTGCATCAGGTACTCGGCATCTACCTGCCGTTGATCACCACCAACTGCGCCGTGCTCGGCGTGCCACTGCTGAACATCGCGAACAAGCACAATTTCATCGAATCGCTGCTCTTTGGCGCAGGCAACGCTGTCGGTTTTTCCTTGGTTCTCGTGCTGTTTGCCGGCATCCGCGAACGCGTCGACGGCGCCGACGTTCCCCTGCCCTTCCGTGGTGTCGCCATTGCGCTGGTTACCGCCGGTCTCATGTCACTGGCCTTCATGGGGTTTGCCGGACTGGACAAGTACCAATAATGCTGACCGCAATCCTCATCATGGCGCTTGGCGCCGTCGTTCTCGGTGCCGCACTCGGTTACGCTGCGATCAAGTTCAAGGTCGAGGGCAATCCGCTCGTTGAGAAAATCGAGGCCATTCTGCCGCAAACGCAGTGCGGCCAATGCGGCTATCCGGGCTGCAAGCCTTACGCCGAAGCCATTGCCGCCGGCGAAGCCGATATCAACCGCTGCCCGCCTGGCGGTCAGGAGGGCGTCGCCAAACTGGCCGACCTGCTTGGGCGCGAAATCAAGCCGCTGGATGCGGAAGAGAAACCCAAGCAACTGGCCATCATCGACGAGCAAACCTGTATCGGCTGCACATTGTGTATCCAGGCCTGCCCGGTCGACGCCATCGTCGGTGCCGCCAAGCAAATGCATACGGTGGTTGCCTCGCTGTGCACCGGATGCGAACTCTGCGTCAAACCCTGCCCCGTCGAATGCATCCGCATGGAAACGATTGCCGAAAACATCGAAAGCTGGAAGTGGCGCTACCCCGTTTTCGAAATCAAGCGAGTGCCCTGATGTTGCAACTCTTCAAGTTCAAGGGCGGCGTCAAGCCAGAAACCCACAAGGCGCCTTCGCTGCAGGCAGCAATTGGCACCGCACCGATTCCTGCGCAGTTGATCGTACCGCTGCACCAGAGCATCGGTGGTACGCCGCAACCGCTCGTCAAGGCTGGAGACAAGGTTCTCAAGGGACAGCGCATCGGCGAAGCCGACAAATGGGTTTCTGCCGCTGTCCATGCCCCCACCTCCGGAAGCGTCATCGCGGTCGAAACGCGTCTGGCGGCGCACCCCTCCGGACTACCCACACTGTCGGTCATCATCGAGCCCGACGGCCGTGACGAATGGATCGACCGCAACCCCGTCGACTACACGACGCTGGCGCCGGAGCGTGTGCGTGAACTGCTGCGCGATGCTGGCGTTGTCGGGCTTGGCGGCGCCGTCTTTCCGAGCCATGCCAAGCTGTCAGCAGCCAAATCGGTCCCGATGGAGGAACTCGTCATCAACGGTGCCGAGTGCGAGCCGTTCATGACCTGTGACGATCTGCTGATGCGCGAGCGCGCCGAAAGTATCGTGCGCGGCATCTCAATCTTCCGCGATATGCTGGAACCACGAAGGGTCCTGATCGGCATCGAGGACAACAAGCCCGAAGCCTTTCAAGCCATGCAGCAGGCCGTCAAAAACCTCGGCAAAGATTTCGAGGTAATTGCTGTCCCAACACGTTATCCGGCAGGCGGCGCCAAACAACTGATCCGCGTCCTGACTGGAAAGGAAGTGCCCGCCAGCACCCGTTCGCCCGAAATGGGGGTGCAATGCTTCAACGTCGCCACCGCCTATTCGGCGTGGAAAGCCCTGGCGTTGGGCGAACCGGTCATCTCACGCATCATCACGCTCACCGGGAATGTGACAGCGCCGCGCAACTGGGAGACGCTGCTTGGTACCCCCCTGCGAGACTTCGTTCGGCTCGGAGAGCCGAAATCGGACACCACCGGCTACATCATGGGCGGCCCGATGATGGGCTTCGAAATACCCGGCCTCGACGCGCCGATGGTCAAGGCGGCCAATTGCATCATCGCCAGTTCGCCCGGTCTGTTCCCGCCCCCCGCACCGGAAATGCCTTGTATCCGCTGTGGATCGTGCGCTCAGGCCTGCCCGCACGAACTGCAGCCGTTCGAACTCTACTGGTTCTCGCGCTCCCGCAACTTCGGCAAGACACAGGAATATCACCTGTTCGACTGCATCGAATGCGGTTGCTGCAGTTATGTCTGTCCATCGCACATTCCACTCGTACAGTACTTCCGCTTCGCCAAAAGCGAAATCTGGGCCCGTGAACGCGATAAAAATCAGGCAGATGCCGCCAAGGCACGTTTTGAATTCCGTAACGAGCGCGACGAACGGGATAAGGCGGAAAAGGCCGAACGACTGGCTAAAGCCGCAGCAGCCAAGGCGGCAGAGAAGGTTCCAGAGGTGGCAGAGCCTTCTGCACCGGTCGACGCCGAAGCAGCCAAAAAAGCGGCCATTGCTGCTGCCATGGAACGCGCTCGCCAGCAGCGCGAAGCCGTACAGCCCCAGAACACCGACAACCTGACGGTCGCCCAACGCAAGGAAATTGCTGAAATCGAGATGCGCCGTGCGCCCTTGCAAGCGCAACAAGACCCCGTCGCAAAAACAGAAGGCACGGAGGGTGTCGCAGCGCAACACACGCACAGGGAAAATCAATGAAAGATTTCGCCGTTTCTCCCGCCCTTAGCGATGAAAGCGCTTAAGTCAATGAATTTCATCACCTCCCCTTATCTCACTCAGGACATCAGTGTCCGGCGTGTCATGCTGCAGGTTTTGGCGGCGCTGCTGCCGGGTATCGCCGTCTACCTCTGGCTGATCGGCCCCGTCATTCTGCTGCAACTCGCGATAGCGACAGTATCTGCATTGCTCGCCGAAGCCGCCATGCTCAAGTTGCGCGACAAACCGCTCGGTATGTTTCTCGGTGACGGCAGTGCCATCGTCACGGCTTGGCTGATCGCGCTCGCTTTTCCCCCGCTGGCACCGTGGTGGCTCGTCACCGTTGGCACGTTTTTCGCCATCATTGTGGCCAAACACCTGTACGGCGGGTTGGGGCAAAACCCGTTCAATCCCGCCATGATCGCGTTCGCCGTATGCATCGTCTCGTTTCCCTCCCTGATGTCGCAATGGCCACCGGTCGAACTCAAGAATAGTCTCGGCGACCAGTTGGCGCTGATTTTCGGTCTGATGCCGCGTCTCGACGCCATGAGCGGGGCCACGCCACTTGATGCGCTCAAGACAGCACTCAAACTTGGTGAAGGGAATGTCTCTGCGGGAACCCTGCTCGACAACCGCGAAATTTTCGGACATATCGCCGGCAAAGGCTGGGAATGGGTCTCGCTTGCTTATTTGGCGGGCGGCCTGTGGTTATGGCAACGCAAGGTCATCGGCGGGCACGTTTCCGCTGCCTTCATCGCCGGCATCGGTTTGATCGCCACCAGCCTGTGGCTGATGAATCCGGCCCAGTTCGCCAATCCGCTCTTCCATCTATTCTCGGGCGGCACCATGCTCGGCGCCTTCTTCATCGTGACCGATCCCGTTTCCGGTTGCACAACACCACGCGGCAAGCTGATCTTCGGTTTCTCTGCCGGCATACTGGCCTATATCATCCGCGTCTTCGGCGGCTACCCGGACGGCGTCGCCTTCGCCGTGCTGCTGCTCAACCTCTGCGCCCCGCTGATCGATTTCTATACTCAGCCCCCCATCTTTGGCATGAAGAAGCCATGACCCCGTCACACAAAAAGCCGATCACCGCGACCAAAATGGCTGCGCGCACGGCGATCATCCTGCTCGTCTTCGTCGCCATCTTTACCGGTTTTCTGTCCGGCGCCTATCTTTGGACCCGCCCGGCCATCGAAACCGCCGCGAACGAAGAGCGGATGAAGCTGATCGACGAGGTTTTGCCACGCGCCCTCTATGACAACAAACTGCTTCGCGACACCACGACGCTAGCGGCGACGCCAGCGCTTGGCCAGGACGGGCCAACCATCGTCTATCGGGCGCGCAAGGCCAACCAACCGGTCGCGCTGGTGTTTGAGGCCATTGCCCCGGATGGCTACGCCGGCAAGATCCGCCTGTTGATCGCCGCCAGACCGGACGGCACACTGCTTGGCGTGCGCGTGACCCAGCACAAGGAAACCCCGGGATTGGGCGATTACATCGAACCGAAAAAGGACAAGAACAAGGCGCGCCCCTGGATCACCCAGTTCGACGGGACCAATCCGGCGACCGGCACTGAACGCGAATGGAAGGTCAAAAAGGATGGCGGTCACTTTGACTCGATGGCCGGCGCCACTGTCACGCCACGCGCCGTCATCAAGGCCGTACGCAAGGCAATTCTCCATGTCGTGGCGAACCGCGAGGCGCTTTTTGCGTCACAGCCATAATCTGAAAGGACGTCAATGATCACGCGTGACGAATTTCGCAAGATTGCCGCTAACGGCATCTGGAAGCAAAACACCAGCCTCGTCCAGATTCTGGGCCTGTGCCCGCTGCTGGCGGTGACCACCAATCTGGTCAATGGTGCCATGCTTTCCCTGGCGACCATCCTCGTCATGGCGCTCTCGGGATTTGCCATTGCCAGCCTGCGCAATCTCATCCCGCACGAAATCCGCATTCCGGTGTTCATCCTGATCGTCGCCGCGCTGGTCACCGTGGTTGACCTGCTGTTCAATGCCGGATTTCATGACCTGTACCTCATCCTCGGCATTTTCATCCCGCTGATCGTCACCAACTGCATCGTCCTGGCGCGCGTCGAAGCCTATGCAGCCAAGAACCCGCCGGTCCAATCGATCTTCGATGGCATCTTCATGGGGATCGGCATGCTGTGGACACTCTCGCTGCTCGGCGGACTGCGCGAGCTGATCGGTGGTGGCACCCTGTTTTCCGGGATCGACATGGTGTTCCCTTCCCTCAAGCCACTGCAATTGCTTCCCGCCGACTACCCCGGCTTCCTGATTGCGATGCTGCCCCCCGGCGCCTTCATCCTGCTGGGCTGCATGGTCGCCACGAAGAACTGGCTTGAGGCCCGCCAAGCGTCACGCCAGAAAGAAAACGTCCCGCTACCGGTTTCCTCGGGCGGCTGTCACTGACCCCGATGAACCTGGCAAAACGCACCGAGATTTTTCGTCGCCTGCGCGCGGCCAATCCGGCGCCAACCACCGAACTCGATTACGCGAATCCATTTCAGCTACTGATCGCCGTCATCCTCTCGGCACAAGCTACCGACAAGAGCGTCAATCTCGCCACCCGCCACCTGTTCAGCGACGCGCCGACACCGCAAGCGATGCTGGCGCTTGGGGAAGAACGCCTGGCCGGGTACATCAATCGCATCGGCCTCTATCGCACCAAGTCGAAGAACGTCATTGCCACCTGTCGACAACTCATCGAGTTGCACGGCGGCGAGGTGCCACGCGAACGCGAGGCGCTCGAAGCATTACCCGGTGTCGGCCGAAAGACCGCCAATGTCGTGCTCAATACAGCGTTCGGCGAAGCGACGATTGCCGTCGACACACACATTTTCCGCGTTGCTAACCGGACGAAGCTGGCACCCGGCAACACACCGCTCGCCGTCGAACTCAAGTTGCTCAAGGCGGTTCCCGAAGAATTCAAAAAGGATGCGCATCACTGGCTGATTCTGCACGGCCGGTACATCTGCAAGGCACGCAAGCCGGAGTGCTGGCATTGCGCTATCACGGACATCTGCGCATACCGTGACAAATATTTCGGGCCGTAGCGCCCGCCTGAGTCCCATGACGATTGCCACCGCGCTAGTCACCGCCAACACGCCAGATCCGCAACTGGCCGAAGAAGCCGTCGCAACAGCGCTGGTTGCTTCCGGCATCGCACACGCCAGCGCGGTGCTGCTATTCCTGACTCCGGAGTTCGCGCGGCATGCCCAAGCTGCCGTCACGGCCGCAGCACGTCGCGCCCAATGCATGCAGGTGACAGGCGGCATCGCTGCCGGCGTGTTCACCGAAAGCGGCTGGGCGCTCGACCGGCCGGCCGCCGCAGTTCTGGTGCTGGGCGAAGGCTTTTCGTTGAAGCCGTGCGAACATGCCGACAGTCCCCTGCTAGGCCTTGCCCGTGCCTCACCGCCATCCGACTGGCTCGCCGCCACCCCGCGTTTCGGCGCCGTGTTCGGCGACAGTTTCTCCGCGAATGCCGCCCCCGAAACACCATCGCTCTGGCAACAAGGGCGCCTGAGCAGCGCGCCCTGTTTCAGCTTGCAACTGTCCGGTGCCGAAATGGACATCGGTCTGTCGACTGGTCTGAAACTTCTCGGCAAACCTCAGCGGATCGAACAGGGCACCGGCTTCGAAGTGGAAACGCTCGGGAACCAGCCTGCCACGCGCCATCTGATTCGCGCCTTGCCACCGGAAATGCGCGAGGCGCCGGCACGGCATTTGCACCATCTGTCGGCAATTCTCTTCGATACACTGCCTGTGCCCGGGCAAACAGGCCGGGCCGTTGCGGTCATCGACGCGACGAACTCGCAAACCGTGACCATTGCCGAGCGGGTTCATCGCGGCCAATATCTGGCGTGGGCGATCCGCCAGCCACTGGCAGCCGAGGCCGAGATGCGCGATACCGTGGCCGGTCTGTCCGTTGCAAAACCGGAGTTTGCGCTGATGTTCTCGTGCATCGGGCGCGGACCTTTCTTCTATGGGGGCGAAGATCGCGATCTGCTGGCGCTGCACGAGCGTTTTCCTGGGTTGCCGATCCTCGGCACCTACGGTAGCGGACAACTGGCACCGTTTTTATCGGCGGGCAAGCGCGCAACGCAACAGCTGCACAATACCGTCGTGACCGCACTCATCGGCAGCGCTCCCGCCTGAACCGCCTTTTCTCCTTCCATCTCTTTACAGCCAAACCGGACAGACCATGACACCGCCCCTGCCCCCCGAACCCAGCTCACTCGACCGACAATTCGCCTTCATCGTCGAAATCGACAAGCTCAAGGCTGTCCTGCGACAAAACTCACTGGTCGACCGCAGTCGGCGCGAAAACAGTGCCGAACATAGTTGGCACGTGGCACTGATGGCGCTGGTACTCGCCGAGCACGCGGCAACCCCCGTCGATACCGGTCGTGTGATCGAACTGCTGCTCGTCCACGACCTCGTCGAGATCGACGCCGGTGACACCTTTGCCTACGACACCCAAGGCGCTGAAACGCAGCACCAGCGGGAAACAGCGGCGGCGGACCGCATTTTTGGCCTGTTACCGCAAGATCAAGGGGCTCGCCTGCGTGCACGCTGGGATGAGTTTGCTGCCAGCGAAACGCCGGAAGCGCGCTTTGCGCTGGCCGTCGACCGCCTGATGCCGATGGTCCACAACGCGCTCACTGAAGGGAGTGCCTGGCAAGCCAATCAAGTGGTCGCCGATCAGGTGCGCCGACGCGCCGAGTCGATCACCCGTGGCGCACCGTCGCTTGGGGCCCTTGCCAACCGCCTGATCGAAGCGTCGGTCGCCGCCGGCCACCTCCCCGACCCGGTGCGCAGGCCCTGAACTGGTGCATTCGTTCATCCGGCGAGCCCGGCTAAGGAACCTCTGACCGGCCATCGCCCCTGAATGGCGCGCTGGCCACAAACCAGCATCAACACGGCACTTGCGTCTATAAAATTAGACTGGTATCTTTTTTTAAACGACCTATTGCGGCCAAGTGGCACATATCCTGCATTAATCGGACTCGCCGTTTTCAATTTTGTTTTATAGCAACGCTGGTGCTTTTCCACACGAAACTGTCGTTTGACAGGGGCGACAGGGGGACAACATACTCCCTGTCGAGTTGAATTTCCGATCCTTTAAACGACGTTTTTCCGGTGTTCCATAATTTTTTTAAGGATGCATTTTATGTACAACTTCCGAATCAATTCTGCGAATTCAGTCATAAATGTTGCCTCATATTTGGCCGTCGTCACGTCCGGAATTTTTTTGCTGGGAGCGAGTGGCGTTCAAGCGCAAACGGCAAAATACACGGCCAAGATCGCGCATCTGGAGCAGGCGACACAGCCCCGTCACCAGGGTCTGGAACGTGTTGCCGCGCTGGTCAAGGAGCGAACCAAAGGAGAGGTGGAATTCAAGCTGTACCCCTCTTCACAGCTTGGCAATGCGCGGCAGATGACGGAGGGCGTTCAATTCGGCGCGATCGAGTCTACGGTGATGCCCGCATCTTTTCTCGGAGGTTTCAACCCGGTTGTATCGGTGCTTGACGTCCCTTACGTTTATCCGACAGATCGTGCCAACGCCCAGAAGCTACGCAGCGGACCATTTGGCCAGGCAATTCTGGAGTCTTTCCAGAGCAAAGGGGTGCAAGCCATCACGATCTGGGCCAATGGCCGCAAGAGCATCACGTCAAACAAGTCGCTCGATGACTTGACGGTATTGACCGGGCAGAAGTTTCGCGTCATGGATTCCAAGATACTGGTGGAACAGTTTGCTGCTGTTGGTGCGTCGGCTGTCATGATCAACTTCGGCGAGCTGTACACGTCACTTCAGACCGGGCTGGTAGATGGACAGGAAAACCCGCCCGATACGATGACGACGATGAAATTCCACGAGGTTCAAAAGAACCTGGTGGTTACTGAGCACGGCGCGATGGAGGATCTCGTGCTTTTCAACAAGGCCTGGTGGAACAATCTTCCTCAGGGACACCGCGAGGTGATTACCAAAGCGTTTCATGAAGTCGGCCCCGAAGTTGCCAAAATGAAAGAAGCGGCCATGAACAGCGCGATCGATACCATGAAGGCTGCGAAACTCAACGTGCGCGTTGCGTCCGAGTCCGAGCGCAACAAGTTTGCCAGCGCGACTTCGCAGCGGGCCCGTGCAGCGTATATCGAACGCGCAGGTGCCGATGGAAAGAAGATTCTTGACATCCTGGACGCCGAGCGCAAGAAACTCGGCCTGTAAGCGGTAAGTTTCCAAGCAAAAGGGTTTGCCTCATGTTGAGTCTTCTCAAAAAAGTTGAAAGCGCTGTCCTGGGCGCCATAATGATTATGGCTTCCTTCGGCTACGCTTTCGTGGTCTTTGTGCGGATACTCTTGCCCAAGCTGGCCCCGGCGCTGGCTTGGGTAGAGGAGGCATCCCTGTTTCTGGTGATCGTCATGGTTTTTCTTGGTTTGGCGTTAGGTCTTGAGCAAGGGCGGCACATCGCCATGAGCAGTTTATTGCAACGTCTTGGCGAAGCTTCCCGTCGCAAAATAAAGATCATCCTTGATCTTCTGGGTCTGGCCTTTAGCGCGTACCTTGTGAAAATTGGTTTCGACATTACAAAATTCGTACTCCAGAGCGGACAGATCAGTCCGACACTTGGAATGTCAATGGCTTGGCTATATCTGGCGATGCCAGTCGGGTTCGGGCTATTGGCGCTGCGATATCTGCAGGAACTGTTTTCGGTAACCAATCGCCACACCGTTGAACTTGAGCCAGGCCAGAAAAGCTGAAGGGATTCCCGGCTTTTACCTTCATCTGCTGTTGCGCCTTCTTTCAGAGACCTTCGCAAATTGAATCATTTGTCTCTGCCTTCGTTTTGCTTCAAACGCTCGTTCGACAGGTCAAGTCTATTTAGGGATTTTTCATGATCGTCATTGCACTGCTTGTACTCGCCATGGTGCTATTGGTTGTGGGTGCTGAAATGTTTCTGGTGATGGGCATTCCAACACTACTGATCAAACATCAATTTTTCGCCGGCTTGCCCGACTTGATTGTGGGCCAACGTCTGATAGGCGGGGTTGAGGTCGTGACATTGATGGCCATTCCGTTCTTTATTTTTGCTGCCGAAATCATGGCTAAAGGAAGAATGGCGAACGATCTTGGCACTTTGGTCCGTGTGATGGTCGGATCGGTGCGCGGAGGCATTGCTTACTCCACTGTCATCGGGAATATGGCTTTCGGCGCGGCTTCGGGATCCGCTCCTGCAACTGTAGCGGCCATGGGTCGCATGGCCTATCCGGAACTACGCAAGAACGGATATTCAGAAAAATTCAGTCTCGGGCTGATTGCCAGTAGCGCGGAGTGCGCACTCCTGATCCCGCCCTCGATCTCTTTCGTTGTCTACAGTTGGCTAACCGGCACATCAATCGCCAAGCTTTTTGCGGCTGGCCTGGGTATAGGGATTGTGCTTGGGTTGGCCTTCATGGTTCTGGCGACCATTGAAACCGTACGGAACAAAATCGACGTCCCATTAGAAACAGCGTCCGGGGAGCGATTGGCAGCGCTTGGCCGTGCGCTGTGGTAATTGGGCTGCAGACCATCATGATGGGAGGAATCTTTG
>CAYUYI010000016.1:0-8661 GCA_964448995.1 uncultured Propionivibrio sp.
GTGATCAGCGTGGCGATGCCCAGTTCGCCGGCGCGCGTCACCCCCGCCAGGCTGGCGATGCCGTTGTCGACGGTGACCAGCAGGTCGGGACTCCTCTCCGCGGCCAGCTCGACGATCTCCGGCGACAGGCCGTAGCCATAGGTGAAGCGGTTGGGCACCAGGTAGTCGACCGTCGCGCCCGTATCGCCGGCCAGGGCCCGCAGCGCGCGCACGCCGACGGCGCAGGCGGTGGCGCCGTCGCAGTCGTAGTCGGCGACGATCAGGATGCGCGCCTGCGCTTCGATGGCGTCGGCCAGCAGCACGGCGGCGTCGGCGGCATGCGTGAGTTGTGCGGGCGGGATCAGCGATTTGAGGTCGTAGTCGAGTTCGCTTTTGGTCTGCACGCCGCGCGCGGCGTAGATGCGCGCGAGCAGCGGGTGAATGCCCTGCTGTTCGAGTTGCCACTGGATACGCGGGGGAACGCGGCGAGGCTTGAGTTGCGTCATGCTTTTTCCTTGGCGGAACGGGCCAGTTGGGCGGCGACGGTGGCCAGCGCGGCCGGGCGTTGCCAGAATTTCCAGCGATCGCTGCGTCGGCACGTCCAGCCTAGCAGGCCGTGCGTTGTGCTGGCGACGAGATGCAGTTGGTGCAACGTGCCCGATGCCAGTGCTTGCCGGAGCGGCACGAACCAGGCGGCTTCGAGTGCCGCGAGCACGGTGATCCAGTGTTTGCCGTCGTCGTAACAGGCGGGCGCGAGCAGATCGTCAAGGACCACGAGCGGGTGCGTACTGGCGCCGATGCCTGCCTGCACCGCTGCGAAACCGTCGGGTTGGGGATGCGGCGTCATGCCGGCGGCGCGCGCCAAGCCGTGGGCCAGCGCCTGATTGCTCCAGACGGCATCGAACGGGCTGCGTCGTTCCGCGGGCATCGGCCCATCACCCCACAGCCACAGGCTGTTCAGCGTCATGCGGCCTTCGGCGGCGCGTTGTTGGTTGAGCGGATGGGCGTGCAGAACCGTCTGGATGGCGTTGAAGTGTCGCCGCCAGCCGCGGTCATCGAGAATGTCCGGCAAAAGCTGGCCCACATGGTGTCCGCTCACGCCGGAGAGCGGCGGGGCTTCAAACGGTGGCAGGGCAGAGTCCTTGCGCAGACGCAGATACCAATGTTCGGCCGATGCCGCATGGAAGTCTCCGATTTCCGGCAGTTCGGCATTGAGCGCGGCGACGAGTTGTTGGGCTTCGTCAAGCGAGACGTCGAACTGCGTACTGTCGGCGAGGATCAGGCGCTCGTCGTGCAAGCGCAAATGGACCGGGTCGGCGCAGAGCCAGCGCTCGTCGCCGACGTCGGGGGCGTCATTCTCGCCGCGCCGGCGGAGCGCGCCCGGCAAGGTGGCGGTGTCGTGGCCGAACAGCGCATACAAGGTGGCTTCGGCCGTTTGCGCAGCGGAACGCGTGAACTGTCCGCGCGACAGCAGATTTTCCAGCGCCGGGCAAGCCGTCGCTGCCAGTGCGGGGTGGTCGTCGGGTTCGGGCCACAGCAGTTCGGGAACGAGAAGCGTAAGGTGCATGGCCGGAAAAACCAAGATGGGAGAACGGAAAAAGCCGGGAAAGTGTACCATAGCGCCTTCGCCTTCCTCGGACACGAAAGCCTGCCCCGCATGGCCACCCCCTATGAATTATTGATCGGTTTGCGCTATACCCGAGCCAAACGACGCAACCATTTCATTTCCTTCATTTCACTGATTTCGATGCTGGGGATTGCGCTCGGTGTGGCGGCGCTGATCGTCGTGCTCTCGGTGATGAATGGCTTCCAGACCGAGTTGCGCGGACGCATCCTGGCGGTCGTTTCGCACGTGCAGATCAGCGGCGCCAACGGCGAGATGTCTGATTGGGCGCAGGTGGCGGCACAATCGGCCGATCAGCCGCATGTCGTGGCGTCGGCACCTTACATTCAGGCGCAGGGCATGCTGTCGTTCGGCCAGTCAGTGCGCGGAGCGATGGTGCGCGGCATCCTGCCCGATCTGGAAGACAAGGTCGCGGATTTCCGGCCGCACATGAAGGAAGGTTTGCTGGAGTCGCTGGCACCCGATTCGTTCAATATCGTACTCGGCAGCGAACTGGCGCGGGCACTGGGGGTGTTCGTCGGCGACAAGGTGACGCTGATCGCGCCGCAGGGCGTGGTGACGCCGGCCGGGGTGGTGCCGCGGCTCAAGACCTTTACCGTCAGTGGCGTCTTCGAGGTGGGCATGTTCGAGTACGACAGCGGTCTGGCGCTGATTCGCATGGAAGATGCGCAGCGGCTCTATCGCATGGAGGACCGTGTGTCGGGGGTCCGCCTCAAGCTCGATGATCTGTTCAAGGCGCGTAGTGTGGTCATGCAGCTTGCGAGTCGGCTCAATACTCAGGCGTATATCAGCGACTGGACGCGCAGCCACGCGAATTTCTTCCGTGCCGTGCAGATTGAGAAGAACATGATGTTTATCATCCTCTCGCTGATCGTGGCCGTTGCGGCATTCAACATTGTGTCCACGCTGGTGATGGCGGTGACGGACAAACAGGCGGATATCGCCATCCTGCGCACGCTCGGTGCCAGTCCGCGCAGCATCATGAGCATCTTCATGATCCAGGGCGCGCTGATCGGTTTCATCGGTCTGGGGCTCGGTATCGCCGGTGGCGTGTCGCTGGCGCTCAATGTCGATGTCGTGGTGCCGTTCATCGAGCGCATGCTCGGGACGCAACTGTTCGACAAACAGGTGTATTACATCTCCAGTCTGCCGTCCGAACTGCAATGGGGCGACGTGCTGACGGTGACTGGCGTGTCCTTTGTGCTGTCGCTGGTGGCGACGATTTATCCCAGTTGGCGCGCTTCGCGCGTGAATCCCGCGGAGGCGTTGCGCTATGAGTGAGTTGGGAACCGCGGTGCTGTCCTGTCAGGGGCTGAAGAAGATTTATCGGCAGGGAACGGGCGAGGGCGCCGAAGTGCCGGTACTGCTCGGTGTCGATCTGGCGATCGCGGCGGGCGAACGCGTCGCGGTCGTCGGCTCGTCGGGCTCGGGCAAGAGTACCTTGCTGCACCTGCTCGGGGGCCTCGATTCGGCGAGTGCCGGGTCGATCCAGTTGATGGGCCGGGATCTTTCGCAGATCGGCGATGCCGAGCGCGGCGAATTACGCAACCGCCATCTCGGTTTCGTTTACCAGTTTCATCACTTGCTGCCGGAATTCACGGCGCTGGAAAACGTCGCGATGCCGCTGCTGATCCGGCGCATGCCGAAGGCCGAGGCCGAAGCCAAAGCTGCGGCGGTGCTTGGTGAAGTGGGGCTGGCGCACCGGCTCGATCACACGCCGTCCGAGCTTTCCGGTGGTGAGCGCCAGCGGGCGGCAATCGCCCGGGCGCTGGTGACGGAACCGGCGTGCGTGCTGGCCGACGAACCGACCGGCAACCTCGACCGGCAGACGGCGGAACATGTTTTCGACCTGATGCTGGCGCTGAATCGTTCGCACCAGACGAGCTTCGTCATTGTGACTCACGATCCGTCGCTCGCAGCCAAGGCAGACCGTATTCTGACCCTGCGTGACGGCACGATCGTGGCGTAGTCAGGCCGCGGGGCGATACGCTGGATGATACGCCGGAAACATGCCATGAGAGGGCGAAAAAAAAACCGTCAGGCCAAGGCCGGACGGCTTTTTTTGAGGTTTGGTCGTCAAGCGGTTTCGTTGACCTTGCGGATCGTGTCGCGGAAAGCGTTCATTTGATCGGGTTTGTGCTGGCTGACCATGGCCAGCAGTTCCTTCACCAGTGAGCGCAGCGCGCCAACGGTTTTACAGCCGCGGATGTCTTCGGTGAGTTTTTCCGACTGCATGCCGAAACAGTCGACACAAAAATCGATCAGCAGGAATTTGGCTTCGGAAAGGATGATTTCCTCGTCCAGATCGAACTCGCCGACAGCAACAGGCGGCGCCTTGGGCGCTGCAGCCGCCGGCGCCGTGGCTTGGGAAGCGGCCATCTGGGCGAATCCGCTGACGGCGTGTAGCGGTGCAGCGGGGGCTTTCGGCTTTTCGGCCTCGGCCGGCTTGCCGGCTTCGAGCTGGACAAACCCCTCCTGGACCAGCGTATCGATCACCCCGATGACTTCTTCTTCGGGAAAAACCGATTTGTGCAGCGCAAATTCCACGGTCTGTGGCTTGTGCAGCAACAGGAGTACGCTTCTCAGCTTGATGCCCAGCTTGAAGGTGCGGTGTGCAACTTCGTCCGTTCCTTTGTCAGTCAGATGCAATGTTGCTGTGTGATCCACGGTCAGTCCCCCAAGATGTATCGATTGCCCGAATTATTTTTTTGACGGTCAGAGTTTGAAGCGCGCAATCGAACGGTTCAGGATGTCGGCGGTCTTGCCGATCTTGGCGACCGCCTTGAGCAGCACCGGCAGTTGTTCCTGCGATTGATTGTCGGCGTAGGCCTTGGCCGCTTCGTCGAAGTGCTTCACCTGCTCCGAAAGCGTAGCCGTGTTGTCCTGAATGGCCGAGGTGATGTTGGTCAGCTTCATTTGCATCAGCTTGAGCGAGGCCATCATGCTGGTGTCGTCACCCTTGGCCAGTTGGATGTTGACGGAAAGGTCGCCGTTGGCAATTTTTCGCATGTTCTCCACGGCTTCGTGCGGTTCGCCGCCGAGTTGGCCCAGAATGTCCTTGCGCATGCGCAGGATCAGGACCGACACCAGACCAAGCAGCAGCACCCCGACGGCCAGGAAATAAATGGCCTGGTCCCAGAAACGCGACTCGATGTCGTCGATGAAGAAGCCGATGCCCGGCATCCATCCCCAGGGTTCAAACTTGAGTACGCCGTTGAGCTTGGGATAGGTCTTGTTGTCGCCGGCGCCGGGCTTGAGCGTCTTCAGTTCAATGAAGCCCTTGTTGTCGGAACTCTTGGCCAGTTCGTCGCGGTAGGCTTGAACGACCGTGCGGCCATCGGTGACCTTGCCGCCGTCATCGGCTTTGCCGACCCGGCTGGCGATCGGGTGATGGACGAAATAATCGTCAGTCAGCGTGCGGATGAAGAAATAGTTGTTGTTGCCCTGGCGCTGGGCGCCGATCGCCTCCTTGGCCCGTGCCTGCGCTTCCTCGCGGGTGAGCTTGCCGCTGACCTCCTGCGCGTGATAGTGCTTGAGCAGTGTCTCCGAGAAGTCGAGCAACTGGCTGATTTGCGACCGCCGCTCCTCGTACATGCTCTGGCGCATGGCGTGCAAGCCGAAGGCCCCCATGGTGATGAGGCCGAGTAGCGACGCCAGAATGATGATCAGAACCCGGGTCTTGAGTTGCATTGTTTTTTCTCCGAAAGCGTTAGCTGGTGCATAACGGGCGATAATATTCCACACGGCTCGCTGATTTGCAACACGCGGAGCGATCGGAAACGAAAGAAACGTCCTGTGAAACTGACAAAAGATCGCAGGCGTTTTGGCAGAGGCCGGACGCTTTTCGCGATTATTCGTGTTGTGAGGCGTGAATCCGCTTCTCCGCTCGTGTTTTTCCCGGGATGATCCGTATCCATGCGACTGTCGATCCTAGCCTTTGCCTGTGGCGTTTTGCTCCTGCAGTTGCAGGGGGCGCTTCCGGCCCTGCCGCTGGTCGGCATGATGGCCTTGGTGGCAGCCATCGCCTGGATTTGGGCCGGGCGGCAGCGGTATTGGGTGGCCCGCGGCGTCGCGGTTGCGAGCGCCGTGGTTCTCGGTTTCTCCTGGGCGGCCTGGCGTGCGCAGGTGCGCTTGTCGGACGATCTTCCCGCGGGGTGGGAAGTCCGGGATATCGCATTGACCGGCGTGGTTGCTGCCTTGCCGCAGCGCTTTGAGCGCGGAGAACGTTTCGAATTCGACGTTGAGTCGGTACAGACCCCCGGCGCCCGGGTGCCGGGCAGAATTCTGCTCTCGTGGTATCACGATTGGGATGAACTGGACGACCCGGCGGAGACCTTCGCCGAGGTCAATGCGGCGCGGGCAGTGCGGCCGGGGGAGCGCTGGCAGCTGACCGTGCGCCTGAAAAGGCCGCACGGCAATGCCAATCCGCACGGGTTCGATTACGAGGCCTGGCTGCTGGAGCGCAACATCCGGGCGACAGGGACGATCCGGCCACGCGGGGAGAACGTCCGTACCGACGCTTTTGTGGTGCGCCCCGGCTATGGGCTCGAGCGCCTGCGCGACAGCCTGCGCCAGCAGTTTCACGCGACCTTGCCCGGCGCGCCTTATCTGGGCGTGTTGGTGGCGCTGACCATGGGCGATCAACGAGCGATTCCCGCCGCGCAATGGACGATATTCAATCGCACCGGCGTCTCGCATCTCGTTTCGATCAGCGGCCTGCACGTGACCATGGTGGCGGCACTCTTTGCCGCCTTGGTCAATGCCTTGTGGCGGTGCAGCACGCGGGCCATGCTATGGCTGCCGGCGCAGCAGGCGGCGGTGATCGCCGGTTGGTTGGCGGCGCTGGCGTATGCGCTGATCGCCGGCTTCGAGGTGCCGGCGCAGCGAACGCTTTATATGCTGAGCGTGGTGGCGCTGGCCATGGTTTCCGGTCGCAACATCGGAACCAGTCGAACCCTGTTGCTGGCCTTGCTGGTCGTTGTGTTGCTGGACCCCTGGGCCGTGCTGTCGGTGGGGTTCTGGCTCTCTTTCGGGGCCGTGGCGATCCTGTTCTATGTCAGCGCTGCGCGGTTGTTTTCCGGCGGAGGCTGGCGCGCCAGCATACGGCAATGGGGGTTGGCACAGTGGGCTGTTACCGTCGGCAGCCTGCCGCTACTGCTCTTCTTTTTTCAGCAATTTTCACTGGTTTCGCCGCTGGCCAACGCGCTGGCGATTCCTTGGGTGAGTTTTCTCGTCACGCCGCTGGCACTGCTTTTTGCTGTCTTGCCGTGGCCGCCGTTGCTGGCGGCTGATCACTGGCTGTTGGCGCAACTGATGGTCTGTCTCGACTGGCTGGCCGGGTGGCCGGTGTGGCAGCAGCCCGCGCCGCCGCTGTGGGCGTCGATGCTGGCGCTGGTGGGCGTGGCGTGGTTGCTCTTGCCACGAGGCTTTCCGGCACGATGGACTGGCATTGTCTTGATGTTGCCGGCGTTCGCGCTCGAGCCGGAGCGTCCGGCGACGGATTCGGCCTGGATCGATGTGCTTGATGTCGGGCAAGGACTCGCCGTCGTCGTGCGCACGGCCAATCATGCGCTGCTCTACGACACCGGGCCGGCCTACAGCACCGAAGCCAACGCGGGGCAGCGCGTCGTGCTGCCGTATTTGCGGGCCATTGGCGTCAATCGGCTCGATGCGCTGGTTGTTTCGCATCGCGACAAGGATCATGCCGGTGGTGCGGCTGCGATCCGCCAGGCTTTGCCGGTCGAACGTCTGCTCACTTCCGCGCTGGGAAACGGTGGTGAGCCGTGCGTAGCGGATCAATCCTGGGAATGGGATGGGGTTCGCTTCTCCGTGTTGCATCCGCTCGCCGTCGATTACGACTCGTCGACGAAGAAGCCAAACAATCTCAGTTGCGTGCTGCGCATCGAAGCGGCTGGTCGCGTCGCGTTGCTAACCGCGGACATCGAGGCCAAGGACGAGGCCGCGCTGCTGGCGCGCGATCCGGTCGCCGTACGCAGCGACGTCATTGTGGTGCCGCATCATGGCGGGCGCGGTTCATCGACGCCGGCGTTCGTGGCGACTGTCGGTGCGAGTGATGCGGTCTTCTCGGCGGGCTACCGGAATAGTTTTGGTCACCCGCGGCCGGATATTCTCGAACGCTATGCGGCGAGCCGGCGCTGGCGCACCGATCGTGACGGGGCGATCCGGGTGAAATTGGCCGCGTCGCCGGTAGTGTCGTCCTGGCGTACCGAGCGGCGCCGTTACTGGCACGACGCTTCCTCCTGAGTGACATTCTTTTTGACTTTGCCGGAAGGTCCGCGGATACTGAATCCAAAAGGATCGGGCGGTCATTTGCGATGAGAAAAACTCCAGTCGTGTCCTTGCGCGCTTTCCTGGCGCTGCTTCTCGGCCTGCTCGTCGTCATCGCGCTCGGGTTTGCAGCGAACACGCTTTGGCAGAACTGGCAGCTCGCGCGCAAGGTGCAGCTTCTGGTCGAGCGCAATCGCATTGCCGATGATTGCCTGCAGGCTGTGGCGAATTTTGCTTTCGAGCGCGGCCGAACCAATATTATTTTGCGTGGCGCGTCGCCGATCAGTCCGGAAAACCGGCAATTCATCGACGAGCGGCGGCGGGCCGCGGATCGGCATATTGCATCGGCGCTTGAAAAGCTGCCGGCCAGCGCGGTGGGGCGGGGCGAGGCCGTCCGCAAAGCCTGGGAAGAGATCGGCGTGCGGCGCAGCGAGGCCGATCATGACATGGTGTTGCCACTGGATCGACGTAATCCGCAGCTGCCGAAAAAGTGGATGGCCGACAGTGACCGTCTGATCGACCGGGTGGAAACGCTTCTGGTCACCGTGTCGGGGATGACCGGCGATGTCGACGCCACGTTCGATCGCCTCGCCGGACTACGCGTTCTCGCCTTGCATTTTCGGATTCTGGTCGGCAAGCAATCCTCGCTGGTGGGGGCTTTGCTCTCATCGGGGCAGGTGCCCAACGCTGAAGCGCTGGCAACAATTCGGGAAATCCGCGGCGGCATCGACCAGTTGTGGCCGCTGCTCGAATCGAGTGCCGAGGTGCTG
>CAYUYI010000016.1:8761-15276 GCA_964448995.1 uncultured Propionivibrio sp.
GCGATGAGATTGGCACGGTTCAGCGCGCGCTCGAAATGCTTGATGAGGTGATTGCGGTCCGCATGCACACCGAAAAGGCGCTGCGTGAAAGCGAGGCGGTCAATAGTTCGATTCTTGCCTGTGCGCCGCAGGCGATCATCAGCACCAATCTGAACGGTGTGATCACGGCGTTCAGCCCGGGCGCGGAAAAAATGCTGGGTTATTCGGCGGCGGAAATGATTGGCCAGCAGACGCCGTTGCTGTTTCATGATGCCGACGAGATTCGTGTGCGGGCGGACGAACTGTCGGTGGAAACGGGAATTCCCGTCACTGCCGGGTTTGATGTCTTCGTGACCCGGCTGCAGGTGTTGGGCGATCCGGATGAAAGCGAATGGGGCTATGTGCGCAAAGATGGTGGCCGGCTGACGGTCATGCTGGCCGTCACTTTCCTGCGCGATGCGGCTGGCGCGATCCACGGCTGCCTGGGGATCGCCACTGACGTGACCGAACGCGCCGCGGCCGCCACCCGGATTGCCCAGATGGCGTATCACGATCATTTGACGCAGTTGCCGAACGCTCGCCTGCTCTATGATCGGTTGCAGGTGGCGCTCGCCCAGGCACGGCGTGACGGTTGCCGTCTGGCCGTGATGCAGGTCGATCTCGATCGCTTCAAGCCGGTCAATGATCGCTTTGGCCATGACGTCGGTGACTTGCTGCTCAAGGAGGTGGCCGTTCGGATGCTGTCGTGCCTGCGCAGCTCGGATACGCTTGCGCGCGTCGGTGGTGACGAATTCGTGGTGGTGCTGCCTGGTGTCGGCGTCGATCAGGATGCGTTGGGTGTGGCCGAGAAAATCCGTCAGTGTCTGAGCGAGCCGTTTGAACTTGAAAGCCATCATGTGGTATCGATTGCCTGCAGTATCGGCGTGGCGATCTTTCCCGAGCACGGTGCCGACGAGAAGCAGCTGCGCAAGTGCGCCGACGAAGCCATGTACCTGTCCAAGGCAAACGGCCGGAATTGCGTCACGCTTTTTGGCGGCGTGCCGCAGGCCCCGTTGCTGTTTGTTCAGGGCGGTGATGCTTCATTGGTGCGGCTGGCGTGGCATCGCTCGTTCCAGTGCGGCGAAACGGTCATCGACCAGGAGCACCGCAAGTTGTTCGAAGACGCCAACCGTGTGTTGGCGGCGATGGTCCAGGGGGTGGCCGGAGCAGAAGAGCCAGCGCGTTTGCTTGACGACCTGGTGCGTGACGTCGCCGCACATTTCCAGCACGAAGAGCAGATCCTCGCGGATTTCGGGTATGCTGACCTGAACGCGCACCGCCTGCGCCACCAACACCTGCTTGAGCGGGTCGGCGTGCTGCGCGAGCGGGCTGCGGCCGGAGTCATGTTGATCGGCGAACTCGCTTCCTTCGTTGTGCAGGAGGTGGTGTTCCAGCACATCCTGAACGAGGATATGGCCTATTTCCAGTTTCTGCGGCACGCCATGCATCAACAGAGAACGGAGTCGGATGAACGTAGCGAAATCTGAAACGCCGGAGACACCGGCACAGTCTGGTATCGAGTGGCGCGAAGGCGATGTCCTGCACGCGTCACCATGGCGTTCGGAAGCGGGGCTGCCGCCGCCGCGCCGGGTCGTCGTCGCCGATGATGCGACCAGCGCCGATGTCGCTTATCGGCTGGCATGCGAGGGAACGGCGCTGTTATGGCGGGGCGACTATCAGAATGCACGGCAGATGTTGCAGGCCATCGCGCGCCGGATTGACCGGCGTGCAGCCGAGCGTGGCAAGGCGCCGGCCAGCCTGACCGAGGCCTTTCACCAGAAGCGCATGGCGCAGGCCCAGCGCGCACGAGTGCTTGGCATGTTGCTGATTCCGTTCGAGGCTGGACACGTGATCCCGCTCCGGCGCGCGCCCGAGGTGCGGGAGGCCTGCGTGGCGGTGCGTGGTGAGGCAGATCAGCCTTACGTGGCGTCGCTTCGGGAATTGCTTGGCCTGATCGGTGCCTTCGAATGGCGCCGGAAAGGCGTGTGGATCCCGGCACTGGAGGCGCGTATCCACCCGCATTACGGCGTGTTTTCGCCGGTACGCGGCGAATACGTGGCGCTGGTGGCGCAGGCGCCGCTACCGTCGGTGCTCGGCGATAGCGGCGTGGCCTTCGATGTGGGGACGGGGACGGGCGTGCTGGCCGCCGTGCTGGCCAAGCGTGGCGTTGCGCGGGTGGTGGCCACGGATCAGGACGAACGGGCGCTGGCCTGTGCGCGCGAGAACCTCGCGCGTCTGGGGTTCGGCCCGCGTGTTGACGTGCTGAAAGCCGATCTGTTTCCGCCGGGCAGGGCGCCTCTGGTTATCTGCAATCCCCCGTGGGTGCCAGGGAAGCCCGGTTCGGCGCTGGATCATGCCGTCTATGATCCGGAGAGCCGCATGCTGCGGGGCTTTCTGGCCGGGTTGCCGGCCCATTTGACGCCCGGTGGCGAAGGGTGGCTGATCCTGTCCGACCTGGCCGAGCATCTTGGCTTGCGTTCGCGCGATGTCCTGCTGGCCTGGATGGCTGCCGCCGGCCTGCGGGTGGTTGCCCGGCTGGATGCGCGGCCTGTGCACGGCAAAGCCACCGATGTGAACGATCCGCTCTACCTGGCACGGTCGGCCGAGGTGACCTCGCTGTGGCGGCTGGCGGTGGCATAGAGGCCGCATGGATTCCTGGAAAGCCCGGTGGGGCATCGCTCAATGGGCCGCGTATTTCGAGCACCAGGCCTTGCCGGTCATGGCGCGCTCCAAACAGCTGCTGGGTGAGCTTGAGGCGGCGGAGGGCGAGCAGTTATCGCCGCGGGCGCTGGCCGACATTGTGCTGCAGGATCCACTGCTGTGCTTGTTCCTGCTGCGGGAGGCCGAGCGCAGGAAGTCGCACCGCCTCGAGCGCGAAACCACCACGGTGCTGGCGGCCATCCTGCAACTCGGTGTTGATAATTTCCGCAGGCTGCTGCAGGCCAGCCCGACCGTCGATGAGCGGAATGTCGGTCTGATGCGTGTGGAAAATCGCGCCTATATTGCGGCGCAACTGGCGCTGGCCTGGTCGTCAGGGCGCGGCGATCTCAATCCCGAAGAGGTCGCGCTGGCCGCATTGCTGGGTGGCGTCGGCGACCTGCTGCTGTGGGTCTATGCGCCGGAAATTCCCCAGAAGGCCGAAACACTTTTGCGGTCGGGGCTGGCCAGCCGCAGCGCACAGTCGCAATCGATGGCGTGTGGTTTTACGTTCAAGGATCTGACGCTGCAGTGTGCCGAGCGCTGGAAGCTGCCGGCGCTGCTGATCCAGTTGTTGCGCGGTTCGGCGTCGGTGCGGGCGCAGATGACACGGACCTGCGCGAACGCGGCGCGTCATGTACTGGATGAATCGGAAACGTCGGATTTGGCGCTGGCGGCTGATCTGGTCGAGGCGGCCAGGCTGGTTCCGGGTGCGGGGATCGAGTGGCTGGCGGGCGGGCTGACGATGCTTTCGGCGGCGCGTCTTCAGTCGGCGGTGCGTCTCGCCGAGGCGCAATTGCGCGCCGGGCCTGACGATGTATAACGTGCGTGGGGTGGCCGGATTAAGCGCCGAATCCTGGCCCGTTGGAGCTTACTTGCCTGCGGGAACGAGTGCCGCGGCCGTGCCTTGGGTGGCGTTTCCGGCGGTGAAATTGCTTTGCAATGAACCGAGTTGTCCGGAAAGGGCAAAACCAATATAGGCCACGAGGAGCATGGAGCGGATGAGACGGTTTTTCATAGACGACTCCTGTTGACAGTGACTTTTATGTGAGGCGAAGTCTAACTATTTTTTATTGGTTTAAAATACACTCATAGGCAAATTTTTAGTTACTAAAAGTTAATAATGGACTCGGTATCGGATCTCGCTTTTTTCGGCCTGTTGGCTAAGAACGGCAGCTTGTCTGCCGCAGCGCAGGAACTGGATGTCACGCCCCCCGCGGTGAGCCGGCGATTGACCGCACTGGAAAACCGCCTTGGCATTCGCTTGCTGAATCGAACGACACGGCGCATTTCGCTCACTTATGAGGGCGAACTGTATCTCGAGGAGGGGCGGCGCATCCTCGATGATCTCGAAGAGCTTGAGCAGCGCGTCTCGATCGGGCATTCGGTGCCGCAAGGACTCCTGCGCGTCAATGCGACCTTCGGTTTCGGGCGGGAATACGTGACGCCGATCGTCGCCGACTTCCTTGAAACGCATCCGGGCGTCGAGGTTCAGTTGCGTCTGACTGACCGGCCGATTAATTTGGCCGAGGAGGGGTTCGATGTATGCATCCGCTTCGGCAACATTCCAGACGCCCGCATTGTCGCCCGCAAGCTGGCCACGAATCGCCGTTATCTGTGTGCTTCGCCCGACTACCTCAAGAAAAATGGCATCCCGCAAGTGCCAGGCGATCTGCAGCATCACAAGTGCATCGTCATTCATCAGACGAATGCGAGCTTCGGCACCTGGCATCTGAACAATGGAACCCACGATGAAACCATCAAGGTGCGTGGCGCCGTCGTGACCAACGATGGTGAAGCGGCGGTCATGATGGCGCTGCGCGGATTCGGAATCCTCGAACGTTCAGAATGGCATGTCGCGCCCTATATCCGATCCGGCCAGCTCCAGTTGCTTTTGCCTGACTGGGAACTGCCGGCGGCCGATATCTATGTCGTTTATCCGGTCAAAAAGAACCTTTCCGCGAAAGTGCGGACCTTCGTCGACTACCTGGCCGAACGCATTGCCAACTACGAGGTCGTGACGGACGGCGTGCGGAACAAGTGGTAGCTTCCTAGCCGAGTTCGATCGTCAGGTCGCTTCGCGCGCGCCCACTGCACGCGAGCACGTAACCGGCCGCGATTTCTTCCGCGGTCAGCGGGGTCGTGCTGGCGGTTTCGAATTCGCCATCGACGACCTTGCATTTGCATGAGCCGCAGACGCCGGTGCGGCAGGCGCCGATAATCGGCAGGCCCTCGCGCTCGAGGACATCGAGCAGCAGTTCGCCCGCGAGGATTTCAGCGGTCCGACCGAACGCCGGGGCGTGCAGGCTGAAGCGTTCGCCATCGCTGTCGGCGGCTTCGCAAAGGGGGGCGAAACTCTCCTGAATGATCGACGTTTCCGGCAGGCCGGCTTCGCGCAGCCAGCGCGTCACGTCGTCCATGTACGCCACCTGTCCGCACAGGTAGGCCCGCATCCCGTCGATTCCGGGCAGCAGGGTCCGTATGCGCTCGGCGTCAAGGCGTCCGGCATGACAGGGGAGTTCCCCGTGCGGACGGCTCAGGAAACAATGCAGATGAAGATTCGGGTGCCGGTCGGCGAGCGCCAGCAACGTGTCGCGGAAGATGAAGTTCGCTTCGTCGCGGGCACTATGGAAGAAATGAATCTCGGTCGGGCTGTTTGCGTCCAGCAGCCAACGTGTCATCGACAACATCGGTGTAATGCCGCAACCGGCTGAAAACAGCGCGAGGCGGGGCGGTATGTCGTCGGGCGCGAGGGCAAAGTCGCCCGCCGGTGCGAGCGCGTTCAGCATCGTGCCGGGCCGGACATGGTCGAGCAACCAGTTTGAAACCAGGCCGCCGGCAACGCGCCGGACGGTGATCGACACGGTGTCAGGCTGTGCCGGGCTCGACGAAATCGAATAGGCACGCCAGTGCGCCTTGCCGTCGATGTTGGCCGAGACCGAGATGAATTGTCCGGGCAGGAAGGAGAAAAACTGACGGGTCGCAGCGGCCAGAACGAACGTTGTCGTATCGGGCGTTTCTTCGATCCGGCTGACGCACGTCAGCGGTGTCTCTCCCTGCCAGAAGAGATGGTGTTCGGGGATTGTGTCCATGATTTTTGATGAAGGTGTTAGCCACGGCGCGCACGGCGAACTTAAACCGTCTCGCCATGCTTGCCGTGGTTAAAAGTCGTCAAGCCGCGAGCATTTCCTTCAGGTCGTCCTCGACGTTCGAGATCAGGCGCAGGCCGAACTGCTGGTTCAGCGTGGCAATCAGGTTCGGCGTCAGGAAGCCCGGCGCGGTCGGGCCGACGCGGATATCCTTGATGCCGAGCGAGAGCAGGGTCAGCAGAATGACGATTGCCTTTTGCTCGAACCATGACAGCACCAGCGACAGCGGCAGGTCATTGACGCCGCAGCCGAAGGCGTCGGCCAGTGCCAGCGCCAGCTGGATCGCCGAATAGGCGTCGTTGCATTGACCGATGTCGAGATAGCGCGGGATGCCGTTGATGTCGCCGAGTTGCTCGGTGTTGAAACGGAATTTGCCGCAGGCCAGCGTCAGGATCACCGTGTCTTTCGGTGCAGCCTTGACGAAGTCGGCGTAGTAGCTGCGCTCCTTCTTGTCGCCGTCGCAGCCGCCCACCAGGAAGAAGTGCTTGATGTTGCCGGCCTTGACCTGTTCGATCACGGCCGGTGCCGCTGCCATCAGGGCGTTGCGGGCGAAGCCGGTCGTAGTGTAGACCGGCGCGGCGTCAACGCTGAAACCAGGCTGGGCGAGGGCGGCGTCGATAGCAGCGGAGAAATCGTTGCCCTCGATGTGCG
>CAYUYI010000017.1:0-6407 GCA_964448995.1 uncultured Propionivibrio sp.
TGGTGTTCCAGTCACGGGCGATGATGTCGGCGACGTGTTCGTAGAGCTTCTTGCCACCGACATCGAGGAACTGCAGATCGCTACCGCCCGGATTGGAGGTGCGGCACAGCAGGATCACGCCCTTGTCGGCATAGGCCAGGTACGGTTCGGCCGAGTCTCGCCCCATATACGGATTGGCGGTGATGGCGTCACCCTGATAGCGCTCGAAAACTTCTTTGGCATACTGCTCGGCGGTGCTGCCGATGTCGCCGCGCTTGGCATCGATGATGACCGGAATGCCGGGGTGATGGGCATGGATGTGGGCGACGAGCGCTTGCAGCTGATCTTCGGCCCGGTTGGCGGCAAAATAGGCGATCTGCGGTTTGAACGCGCAGACGAGATCGGCCGTGGCGTCGACAATGGCCTTGCAGAACTCGAAAATGGCATCCGGTTTGCCCTGAAGGTGCGCGGGAAATTTGCTGGGGTCGGGGTCGAGGCCGACGCAGAGCAGGGAGTTGTTCTTTTGCCAGGCGCCGGCGAGGCTGTGGATGAATGTCATGACAATTCCTTGTGAATTTCGGGGAGGTGGCTCGGGCGCTATTGTCTCATTGCCCGTCGAACCATGCATCCGGGAGGGGAGGCGGGGAAGGTTCAGTCGCCGCGACGGATCCAGCGCTTTTCACGGAAATAGCGGAATGCGCCATCATGCAGCGGAGCCGTCAGTCCGCTGTGAATGGTGTCCATCGGATGCAGATAGGCGAACGACGGATGCTGTTTTCGGAATTCTTCAAAATGTTCGAACACCGCAGAAACGACGGCGTACACGGCGTCGTCGGGCACCTTGGCCGAGGTGACGAAGGTGGCCACCACCCCAAACGAGCGGACCGGGTCGCGATTGGCCGGATAGGTCCCCCCCGCGATGGTGGTGTAGGCGAAATAGGGGTAGTCGATGACCAATCGGTCGATGGCTGGTCCGCTCAGGGGAATCAGGCGGGCGTTGCAGGTCTTGGTCGCCTCGAGGAGATTGGCAGCCGGACTGCCGACGACATAGCCGAAGCCGTCGATCCGTGCTTCGCACAGGGCCTTGCCGTGCTCGTCCGGTGAAAGCTCGGTGGCTTGCAGGAAGTCTTCGGGTTTCATGTGCAAGGAAGCGAGCAGCATGTCGACGGTGGTGCGCGTGCCGGATCCCGGGTTGCCGATATTGAAACGCTTGCCCTTGAAATCCTCGAACTTCTCCACGCCGGCGCGATCGCGGGCCACAACGGTCAGGGGCTCCGGATAGACGGCGAAGACGGCACGCAAGTCCTTGTGAGCGCCGCCTTCCTTGAAGCGCCCCTGGCCTTTGACGGCGTGGTACTGCACGTCCGACTGGACGATGGCAAAATCGATTTCACCCTGCCTCAGCGCTTCAAGGTTGTGGGCCGATCCGCCGCTGCCCTTGATGGTGCAGCGGACGCCATGGTGCGGTGTGTCGCGATTGACGAGGCGGCAGATGGCTTCGCCGGCGATCTGGTAAACCCCGCTCACGCTGCCCGTGCCGATACTGACCGTGCGCGGTTGGGCCGCTGCATCGCTTGCCGCAAGTGTCGCCACGAACAGCCAGGCAACGAGGTTTGCGGTCGGGCATTTCATCAGAAAAATCTCCGGCAAGAGGGCGAACGCGGGTGAATTGGCGGGGCAAGGGGATGAACGCGAACCCTCGCGGCAAAACATCGGGCAGGATAACGCAGAAGCGCGTTGAGCGACAGATGCGGTGCAATGTATCGAGGTGGCGCGGGTAAACACGGCTACGACGGTCGCCTGTCTAGGCAAACGTAGTGACTCCCCGGATAATGGCGCCCTTGTCCTGACTGTCTCAAGTTTACCGCCGGCCGTGCCCGATCTGCCCTCATTTTCCACACTGTTGCACAGTGCCGCCACGTACACGGCGTTCGCTGTATTTCTGGCGACTTACTTGTTCATCGCTGTCGGTAAGCTGCCTGGTTATCACCTTGATCGTGCCGGCGCCGCCCTGCTCGGCGCCTGCCTGATGGTCTGGCTGGGTGTGCTGACGCTTGAGGATGCCTTCGCCGCCATCGATTTCGACACGATCGCCCTGCTGCTCGGCATGATGATTGTTGTGGCCAACCTGCGTCTTTCCGGATTTTTTGAGTTGGTGAACGAGTGGGTCGTGTTGCGCACGCGGCGGCCGCTGGCGTTGCTGGTCGCCATCGTCCTGCTCGCCGGCGTGCTCTCGGCGTTCCTCGTCAATGACACGATTTGCGTCGTCCTGACACCGCTGGTGCTCGATCTGACGCTGCGGCTCAAACGGAATCCGGTCCCCTACCTGCTGGCCGTGGCGCTGGCCTCGAACGTCGGCAGCGTGGCGACGATCACCGGCAACCCGCAGAACATGATCGTCGGCAGCCTCTCGCGCATTCATTACGGCAGCTTTGCGGCGGCGCTGGCGCCGGTGGCTGTGGCTGGGTTGCTCATGACCGTCGCCATGATCGCGCTGATGTACCGCCGCGAATTCCTCACATCGGAACGCTTTGCCATTCAGGCAACGCGGCCAGTGCGATATTTGCAGCCGATCGTCATCAAGTCGCTGGCCGTCATGGCGATCATGGTGGTGTTGTTTCTGGCCGGGCAGCCGGTGGCCAAGGTCGCCATCCTCGGCGGCGCGTACATGCTGTTCACCCGCCGGATCAAGGCGCACAAGGTCTACCGGGAGATCGACTGGCCGCTGCTGGTGATGTTCTCCGGGCTCTTTGTGGTCGTCGCCGCTTTCGAGCGTGTGGCCGTCACGCCGGGTGTGATCGCCGCTGTTGCCCGCCAGCATCTGGATCATATCGGTGTGCTGTCGCTGGTCACGGCGGCGCTCTCCAATCTGGTGAGCAACGTGCCGGCGGTGCTGATGCTCAAGTCGTTCGTTGCCAACCTGCCCGATCCGCACCGCGCCTGGCTGGTGGTGGCAATGGCCTCGACGCTGGCCGGCAATTTCACGCTGGTCGGTTCGGTGGCCAACCTGATCGTCGCCCAGCGTGCCCAAGGGGCCGGTGTCACGATCGGTTTTTGGGCGTATTTCAAGGTCGGTGCGCCGCTTACCGTGCTGACGATCTTGTTCGGCATCGTCTGGCTCTAAAATGGCGCACCTCAATCCTCCGATGTGACTGCTCATGCCTTCGCTACGCTTTCTTCGCTTTCTCGGCTGGTGTGCCGCCATGCTCCTGCTCGGGGGCTGCGCCTCGACGATGGCGCCGCACAACGGCCCGATCGCCACCCACACCGCCGCCCGGTCGGGCTATCGCGACAACCTTTCCGCTCGCCCGGCTGGCCCGGAGAGCGTGAGTTTCGGCCTGAGCTTCTCCGGCGGCGGCTCGCGCGCCGCGGCACTGGCGTACGGCGTGCTGGAAGAATTGGCGCGCACACCCATTCGAGTCGGCGGCGAATCGCGGCGGATGCTCGATCTGGTCGAGAACATCTCGGCCGTCTCCGGCGGCAGCTACACGGCCGCTTATTACGGCCTGTTCGGCGACCGCCTGTTTCAGGATTTCGAGCAGAAATTCCTGAAACGCAACGTCCAGAACGAAATTGCCGCGACGATGCTGTCGCCGACCAATCTGGTCAGCATGTCTTCGCCCTATTACGGGCGCTCCGATGTGCTGGCGGCGTACCTTGATCAGACGCTGTTCGAAGGCAAGACCTTTGCCGATCTGGAGAAGTCGGTGCGCCAGGAAAAGCGGCCGTTCATCCTGATCAACGCAACCGACATGAGCCGGACCAGTCGTTTCGAATTCACCCAGAACCAGTTCGACCTGCTCTGTTCCGATCTCGGCTCTTACAAGGTCTCGCGCGCCGTCGCGGCCTCCAGCGCCGTACCGGTGGTGTTCAGCCCGATTACGCTCTCCAACTACGCCGACCGCTGCTCCCACGGCGAACTGACCCTGATCGACAATGCGCTGGCCGACAGGCAGGGCTCGATCCGGCGCTACGCGTTGGCCGCCGACATGAAATCGTACCTCGATGCGGAAAAACGCAAATACATCCATCTGCTCGATGGCGGTCTCTCCGACAATCTCGGGTTGCGCGCCGAACTCGACCGGCTGGCGCTAAGCAGTGCCAGTCAGATGGCCGAAACCTATCGCCGGCCAGTCATCCGGCGTCTGGTGCGGATCGTCGTCAATGCCCAGGTGCGCGCCGATTTTCCGGAGCTCGACCGCTTCGCTGAAGTGCCGACCTTGAGCGCAATCGCCTATGCGGTCGGTAACACCACCGACCGTTTCAACGTCGAAACGCTTGCCTACGCGCGCAGCAGCATGAACGACGCGGCCCGCGAACTGGCCGAAAAGCAGCGTGCGGCCGGTCTGCCGGATGGCGGAGATGTCCAGGCGATGCTGATCGAGATTGGCTTTGACGATCTCGACAACGAAACCGAACGCGCCTATTTCAACGCCCTGCCGACCAGCTTCAACCTGCCGCCGGAAGCCATCGACCGCCTGCGCGAGGTCGGCGCGAGGCTCCTGCGCAACGCGCCGGAGTACCAGCAGTTGTTGCGCGAAGTGCCGAATTTGCCGTAGAACCTACTTCCCCGCTTTTCCCCACGAATCTTTCAGCGTCACCGTCCGGTTGAACACCGGGGTGCCTTCTCGCGAGTCCGCACGGTCCGCGACGAAGTAGCCGTGGCGTTCGAACTGGAAGCGGTCTTCCGCCTTGGCGTTCTTCAGTGCCGGCTCGAGCTGCGCGGTGATGGTCTCAATGCTGTCCGGGTTGAGATCGTCGAGGAAGTTGCGTTCCAGACCTTCCGGGTCGCCTTCGCGACGGTTGCCGGGCGCGGGGTGGGCGAACAGACGGTCATACAGGCGAACTTCTGCCTGGTAGGCGTCGGCGACCGAGACCCAGTGGAGGTTGCCCTTGACCTTGACGCTGTCGGCGCCCGGTGTGCCGCTCTTGGTTTCCGGCAGATACTCACAATGCACGGCGGTGACGTTGCCCTCGGCGTCCTTGTCGCAACCGATGCATTTGACGATGTAGCCGTGACGCAAACGGGCCATGTTGCCCGGGAAGAGGCGGCGATACCCCTTGCTCGGTTCTTCCATGAAATCTTCGCGTTCGATCCACAATTCGCGACTGAACGGCATGATGCGCGTGCCTAGCTCCGGCTTGAACGGATGGTTATGGACAACGCATTCCTCGCTTTGCCCTGCCGGGTAGTTGTCGATGATCAGCTTCAAGGGGTCGAGCACGGCGACGCGGCGTTCGGCGGATTCATTGAGCACTTCGCGCATGCAGTCTTCGAACAGCACGTAGTCGATCAGCGAGTCGGCCTTGGAGACGCCGATGCGCTCGGCGAAGAGGTGGAAACCTTCGGGCGTGTAGCCGCGGCGACGGGCGCCAACGATGGTCGGCATGCGCGGATCGTCCCAGCCGGTGACGTGCTTCTCCTCGACCAGTTGGATCAGCTTGCGCTTGGAGAGCACGACATAGGTGAGGTTGAGGCGCGAGAACTCGATCTGTTGCGGTACCGGGCGCTGCAACAGGCCGCCCTCGGCCAGATGGTCGAGCAGCCAGTCGTAGAACGGGCGCTGGGCTTCGAATTCGAGCGTGCAGATGGAATGCGTGATGTTCTCCAGCGCATCCTCGATCGGGTGCGCGAAGGTGTACATCGGATAGACGCACCAGGTGTCGCCGGTGTTGTGGTGCGTGGCGTGGCGGATGCGGTAGATGGCCGGATCGCGCAGGTTGATGTTCGGCGAGGCCATGTCGATCTTGGCGCGCAGGATGTGGGCGCCGTCCGCGAACTCGCCGGCCTTCATGCGGCGGAAAAGGTCGCGGTTTTCCTCGATCGAGCGATTGCGGAAAGGCGAATCCTTGCCCGGTTCGGTCAGCGTGCCGCGCGTGGCGCGCATTTCCTCGGCGCTCTGGCTGTCGACGTAGGCAAGGCCGGCGTCGATCAGGTAATCGGCGCAGGTCGCCATCCAGTCGAAATAGTTGGACGCGTAGTACAGATTGTCTTCCTTGCCGTCCTGCCATGTGAAGCCGAGCCAGTGCACGGCATCGACGATGGAGTCGACGTATTCCTTTTCTTCCTTCTCGGGGTTGGTGTCGTCGAAGCGCAAGTGGCAGCGGCCGCCGTAGTCGCGTGCCAGGCCGAAGTTGAGGCAGATCGACTTGGCGTGGCCGAGGTGCAGATAACCGTTCGGCTCCGGCGGAAAGCGCGTGCGAATTTTTGCCAGATCGAGTCCGCCGGCTAACTGCTGTTCGGCGAGCCCCGGCTTGCCCGACCAGTGGCGTTGCGCGTGTTTGCCCGCGGCCAGGTCAGCGTCGATGATATTGCGGATGAAGTTGGTGACCGGGGCAGCGGTCTCGGTCTTGCTGTCTTTTGCGGCGGTGCTCACGGCGGAATCCTCGATTTCACAAGCCTGCTATTCTAACCGGCAACCCGCGCC
>CAYUYI010000017.1:6507-15168 GCA_964448995.1 uncultured Propionivibrio sp.
TCACGGCGGAATCCTCGATTTCACAAGCCTGCTATTCTAACCGGCAACCCGCGCCCATGCCGAGCCCCAGTGGTGGCTTGACAGGTTGGCCATCGGCTCGTTATTATGAGACGAACTACTCCGTTTATTAATTATGGCGCGCAAAAAAGACCCCGAACTCAATGCGCTGCGTCGGGCTGAAATCCTGCGTGGCGCAGCCCGCATCTTTGCCGAAAAAGGTTTCCAGGGCGCTCGCACGGAAGAAATCTGTGCCGCCGCCGGGGTCAGCCCGGGCACCTTGTTCCGGTATTTTCCGGATAAGCAGGCGATTATTCTGGCGATCGTCGAAATCGAGTTCGCCGATTACACCAACGACATCATCCGGCTCGCCAACAAGGACGGGCTGTACTGGCTCATGGGGATCCGCGGCGATGAATTGCTGGCGCTGATCCGTCCCTCGGAGTTCAACCTGTGTGCCGATGCCTGGATGGAATTGGCGCGCGATCCGGCACGCGCGCCGCATCTGCTGGCGATGGATCAGGAATTGCGTGACATTCTCGCGGGGCGGCTCGCGCAGGGGCAGAAGGAAGCCTGGGTGCGCGCTTCGGTCAATGCTGTTGGTATGGCGAATATTCTTCTCGCCATCTTCACCGGGCTGATTGTCGACCAGCAGCAGGGCATTCGCATCAATGCCGACGCGACGGCCCAGGCCCTGGGCGATGTCCTCAAGTCCATTCTGGTGACGCCATGATCCGCCCTGCGCTGACTTTCGCCGCGGTCCTGTTGTTGCAAGGCTGCATGCTCGGCCCCGACTATCTTCGGCCGGACGAGTTCGCACCAGTGAATTGGCACGCACCCCTGCCGCACGACGGCAAGTCGGCCGCGCTCGTCGATTGGTGGAAACAATTCGACGATCCGCTGGTGGCCGAATTGATCGCACGCGCCGAGGGCGACAGCCCGACGCTCGATCAGGCGCTGGCGCGCATCCGCCAGAGCCGGGCCGGTGTGACCGTGGCCCGCAGTCCCCTGTTTCCGAGCGCTGGGCTGGTCGCAAGTCAAACGCGCGGCGGCGATCATCCCGTGGCGTACGAGCAGACGATTCGCCGCGGCGGTCTTGATGCTTCTTGGGAGATTGACCTGTTCGGCGGAAATCGCCGAGGCAGCGAAGCCGCACAGGCACGTCTCGAAAGTGCCGAAGCCGCCTGGCACGAGGCGCGAATTTCCCTGGCGGCCGACGTGGCGCTGGAATACTTGAGCTTGCGCACGTGCGAAGCCCGGTTGGCCGATACGGAAGTTGATCAGGTTTCACGTCGCGCGACGGCACGACTGACGGAACAAAAGGCGGCGGCCGGATTTGCGGCACCAGCCGATGTTTCTCTGGCCAAAGCGAGCGCCGCGGATGGCGAAATCCGCCTGTTGGCGCAGCGGACGGAATGTGAAATCAGCATCAAGGCATTGGTGGCGCTCACCGGTGAGGCGGAACCGGCATTGCGCCGGCAGCTGGCCAGTCGTCACGCGCAGTTGCCGCAGCCGGCCACGCTGGCCGTGGAAGAATTGCCGTTGCGCGTGCTCAGTGTTCGCCCCGATCTGGTGGCCGCCGAACGGGCCCTTGCGGCGGCGAGTGCCGACATTGGCGTTGCCGAAGCCGCACGCTATCCGCGCCTGAGCCTGCTGGGATTCATCGGTCGTCAACGCCAGACGATCGACGGACTCGATGCTGCCGGGCGCGTCTGGTCGTTCGGGCCGTCGCTTGATCTGCCGATTTTCGATGCGGGCCGGCGTGCGGCTAACGCCGACGTGGCACGCGCCCGCTACGACGAGACCCTGGCGGCCTACAAGGGCGCCGTGCGCCGGGCCGTGCGCGAGGTGGAACAGGCGCTGGTCCGCCTTGACAGCGCAGCCAGTCGGGAAACGCAAGCCAGTGCGTCCGCCCGGCATTACGACGAAGTCTTTGCGGCCACCGAACAGCGCTGGAAAGCCGGGCTGGGGTCACAACTTGAGCTCGAGGAAACCCGTCGTCTGGCAGCGGCGGCACGCAGCCTGTCCGTCGATGTCCGGGCGGCGGGGGTTGCCGCCTGGATCGGCCTGTACCGTGCCGTCGGCGGCGGCTGGCAGCCGGGATCCGCCGATACCGCTGAACGCGTGGATCGTGACGGCAAGCAGACAACGTCTTTCGGAAAGTCACCATGAAATCGTTTCAATACACTCGCATCGTATGGGTTGCGGGCATCGTCGGTGCGATGGGTTTGGCATGTTTTGCGACGCCTTCGTTGACCACCGCTCAGGAAAAGCACGGCAAGGCTGATGGCGGCGGTGCAACGGCGGCCGTACGAGCGGCGCTGACCGTCAGTACGGTGACGCCTGAAGCCACCGAGTGGTCGGAGCAGCTGACCGCCAGCGGCAGCATTGCCGCGTGGCAGGAGGCGATCGTCGGCAGCGAGATTGGCGGGCTGCGCCTGGCCGATGTGCCCGTCAACGTCGGTGACCGGGTGCGCAAGGGGCAGGTCATCGCCCGCCTGCAAGCCGAAACCGTCGCCGCCGAGCGCGAGCAGACGCGGGCGAGTCAAGCTGAAGCCGAGGCGGCGTATGCCGAGGCCCGTGCCAATGCCGACCGGGCCCGGCTGGTCGAGGCCAGCGGCGCACTGTCGGCACAACAAGTGGCCCAGTACCTGACGGCCGAATTGACCGCCAAAGCACGTGTTGACGTGCTCAAGGCCAAGCTCAAGTCGGACGACCTGCGGCTGGCGCAGACGCGCATTCTGGCGCCCGATGACGGCACGATCACGGCGCGTTCGGCAACGCTCGGCGCGGTCGTTCAGCAAGGTCAGGAGTTGTTCCGTCTGATTCGGCGCGACCGGCTCGAATGGCGCGCCGAACTGCCGGCCGCCGATCTTGATCGGATCAAGCCCGGTATGCCGGTCAATCTGACAACAGCCAGCAAGCGTCCGGTGGCGGGCCGCGTGCGTGTCGTGGCCCCGACCCTGGACGCACAGACGCGCAATGGCATCGTCTATGTCGACCTGGAAGCCGCCAAGGGGGCGCATGTCGGTGCCAGTGCCGGCATGTTCGCCCGCGGCGAAATCGAGGTCGGCAAAGCCAAGGTGATGACGCTGCCCCAGAGTGCGGTACTGCTGCGCGACGGTTACAGCTATGTGTTCCGGCTCGGGCAGGACAACCGGGTGACGCAGACCAAGGTGGCGACCGGGCAGCGTGTCGGGGAGCGGGTGGCGATTAGCGGCGGCCTTGAACCCGGTACCGTCGTGGTGGCCTCCGGCGTCGGCTTTCTTTCGGACGGAGATCTCGTGCGCGTGGTGGCGGCGCCGACGGGAAAATGATGAATAGGTTCCGGAAACAATGATGAACGTCTCCTCCTGGTCGATCCGCAATCCGATTCCGGCCATTCTGCTCTTCCTGCTGCTGACGCTGGCCGGACTCATGGGTTTCCGGGCCATGAAAGTCCAGAACATGCCGGACATCGACCTGCCGATGGTCATCGTCACCGCCTCGCTGCCGGGGGCGGCACCGGCGCAACTCGAGACCGAGGTGGCACGCAAGATCGAGAACTCGGTCGCCGCGTTGCAGGGCGTCAAGCACATCTACACGATGATCCAGGATGGCGTGGTCAACGTCACGGTGGAATTCCGCCTGGAAAAGCCGACACAGGAAGGGCTGGACGACGTGCGCGATGCGGTGCAGCGCATCCGTTCCGACCTGCCGGGCGACCTGAAAGACCCGGTGATCACCAAATCAAATCTGGCCGGGACGCCGATCCTGACCTACACCGTCGCGTCGTCGCGCATGGACGAGGAAGCGCTGTCGTGGTTTGTCGATCACGAGGTGGCCAAGGCCATGCTCAGTGTGCGCGGTGTCGGCGCCGTCTCGCGCGTGGGCGGCGTGACGCGTCAGGTGCGCGTCGATATTGACCCGGACCACCTGCTGGCGCTCGGCGCCACGGCGTCCGATATCTCCCGCCAGTTGCGCCACATCCAGCAGGAAGCCTCGGGCGGACGCACCGACGTCGGCACGGCCGAGCAATCGGTGCGCCTGATTGCCACGGTGCAGACGGCGGCGGAACTTGCGCGCATGGAAATCCCGCTTTCCGATGGACGGCGCATCCGCCTCGATCAGGTTGCCACGGTGGAGGATTCGATTGCCGAGCGCCGTTCCGCGGCCTTCCTCAACGGCCAGCCGGTGGTCGGCTTCGAGATCGTGCGCAGCAAGGGGGCCGGCGAGGTCGATGTCATGGAAGGTGTGCGTGCGCAGCTTTCCAGACTCAAGGAAAAACACCCGGACATCAAGGTCGACGAAGCCTTCAATTTTGTCGATCCGGTGGTCGAAAACTACAACGGCTCGATGTCGCTGATGTACGAGGGCGCGGTCCTGGCGGTGCTCGTGGTCTGGCTGTTCCTGCGCGACTGGCGTTCGACGCTGGTGTCGGCGACGGCGCTGCCGCTGTCGATCATTCCCACCTTTGTTGCCATGTATCTGTTCGGTTTCACCATCAATGGTGTGACGCTGCTGTCATTGTCGCTGGTCGTCGGTATTCTGGTTGACGACGCCATCGTCGAGATCGAGAACATCATCCGTCACCTGCGCATGGGCAAGACGCCGTATCAGGCGGCCATGGAGGCGGCCGACGAAATCGGCCTGGCGGTCATTGCCACGACTTTCACGTTGATCGCGGTGTTCCTGCCGACGGCTTTCATGACCGGCATCGTTGGTCGCTTCTTCGTGCAGTTCGGCTGGACGGCGGCGATTTCGGTGTTCTTTTCGCTGGTCGTCGCGCGCATGCTGACGCCGATGATGGCCGCCTACCTCCTGCAAGCCAATACCCGCGGGCATCAGGAGGCAGGCTGGGAACGCCTGTACATGCGCCTTGCAGCCTGGTGCCTGAAACACCGTGTGCGCACGACGCTGATCGCCGTCGTTTTTTTCTTCGGCACACTGCTCGGGTTGACGCCGCTGCTGCCGACCGGCTTCATTCCGCCGGATGACCTGTCACAGACGCAGGTGGCGCTGACCTTGCCGCCGGGCAGCACCTTCAACCAGACACTGGAATTGGTCAAGCAGGCGGAGGCGGTGGTCGGCAAGAATCCGCACGTGAAGACGATCTATACGACGATCGGCGGCGGTGCTTCGGGGAGCGACCCGTTCGCGCCGCAAGGGGTGGCCGAAGTGCGCAAGGGCACGCTGACGATCAACCTGACGCCGCGTGGCGAGCGCCGCGGCATCAGCAAGCAGGATATCGAAGCCGGTTTTCGCCGCGAGCTCGAAGTCATTCCCGGGGCGCGCATCAAGGTCGGTCTTGGCGGCAGTTCGGAAAAATACCAGCTGGCACTTTCCGGCGATGATGGCCGCGCGCTGGCGGAGCATGCGCAGCAGGTCGAGCGCGAACTGCGCACGATTCCCGGCGTTGGCAACGTGACCTCGAGTTCCAGCCTGGTGCGGCCGGAGTTGGAGATCCGGCCCGACTTCGCGCGCGCCGCCGATCTCGGCGTGACTTCGGAAGCGATTGCCGACACGCTGCGCGTGGCGACCGCCGGGGATTACGACCAGTCGCTGGCCAAGCTCAACCTGTCGCAGCGGCAGGTGCCGATCGTCGTCAAATTGCGCGACGAGGCGCGCAAGGATCTCGATCTGGTGTCGCGCCTGACTGTCCCCGGGCGCCACGGGCCGGTACAGCTCGCCAATGTTGCCGACATCCGTCTCGTCGGTGGCCCGGCACAGATCGACCGCTACGATCGCTCGCGCAATGTCGTGATCGATGTCGAACTCAACGGCGTGCCGCTTGGCGAAGTCGAGCGGCGCGCCAACGAGCTGCCGAGCGTGCAGCAACTGCCGCCCGGCGTCGCCAAGGCGGCGTTCGGCGACACCGAAGCGATGGGCGAGCTGTTTCAGGGGTTCAGTCTGGCCATGGCGACCGGCGTACTGTGCA
Organism: uncultured Propionivibrio sp.; assembly: GCA_964448995.1. Taxonomy (GTDB): domain Bacteria; phylum Pseudomonadota; class Gammaproteobacteria; order Burkholderiales; family Rhodocyclaceae; genus Propionivibrio. The sequence continues at coordinate 12,422 of CAYUYI010000017.1, forward strand.
TCTATATCGTGCTGGTGCTGCTGTTCAAGGATTTCGTGCAGCCGGTGACGATTCTCGCGGCGCTGGTGCTCTCCGTGCCCGGGGCGATCCTGGCACTGTTCCTGACGCACACGGCACTGTCGATGCCGGCGATGATCGGCATGATCATGCTGATGGGGGTGGCGACCAAGAACTCGATCCTGCTCGTTGAATACGCCATCATGGCGCGGCGCGAACGCGGCCTCGATCGCTGGGAGGCGCTGCTCGACGCCTGCCGCAAGCGCGCGCGGCCGATTGTGATGACGACGGTGGCGATGGGCGCCGGCATGTTCCCGATCGCCATCGGTCTCGGCACCGACCCCAGTTTCCGCGCGCCGATGGCCATTGTCGTCATCGGCGGATTGATTACCTCGACTTTTCTCAGTCTGCTGGTGATTCCGGTGGTATTTACTTACGTGGATGACGTTCGGGCGTGGGTGCTTCGGCGTCTTCATCGCCAATCGGCGACACCGCGCTGAACCAGTCGGCCAGCGAGCGGACTTCGCCGAGGCGGGCGAGGTCGTCTTCGACGGCCAGGTGGTTGCCCCAGATGACGTCAGCCAGTTCGCCGCGCTCGACCTGTGCCGCGATCCGGGCGCAGTGCAGTCCCTTATCGCGCTGGACGTAGAAGCCGTAGGTGCGGCAGGCGACCGGCCGGTGGGCATAAATCGGGCAGGCCCCGCTGGCCGGATCGAGCAGCGGGCAGGTCACCGGTGGCTGTGGTGTCAGGCCGAGCGTTGCGATGCGGCGGTGGATTTCGGTGAGTTGAGCCGATGGCAAGGTCGCGAGCCCTTCGCGCAGCCATTCCCATTCCGCGCGCGTGAGTTGCGGCAGGGCGGCGAGTTGCCGGCAACAGGTATCGCACCCCTTGCCGCAAAGCCAGTCTGGATGCGCCTTGCGGACGGATGTCACGCGTTCGTCAATGCGCTGGTGCAGGTCGGAAAGCGCATTCATGCCGAGGGGCCGAGCAGGGTTTCGATTTCGTCCAGCAGTGCGTCCGTCGAATCGACGACCCGGTAGGCACCGGCGAAATCGTGACGTGCCATCAAGGGGTGACGCAGGACGATGCAGCGAATGCCGGCGGCGCGTGCTGCCTCCAAGCCGCGCGGCGAGTCTTCGACGACAAGGCATTCGTCGGCTGGCTTGCCGATGCGGGCCAGGCCGAGCAGATAAGGCTCGGGCGAGGGTTTGCTTTGCGCGTAGGTTTCGGCCGTCAACGCAAAGCGAAAGTGGCGCAGCAGATCGTGCTTGCGATGAATCGTCTCGAAACTGGCGCGGGTTGCGCTGGTGACGATCCCCATGTCGATGCGCCCCGATAACTGCTGGAGCAATGCTTCGATGCCCGGCGTCAGCAATGACTCGGCGTTGTCGAGCAATTGCAGGTGGATTTCATTGCGCGCGTTCCGCCATCGGTCGATCTGTGCCGGGCTGGCGTCGGGATCGAGCAGGTGCCAGGCCCCGCGGTTCTCGCACAGGTACCAGCGAAAAAACTGGTCTTCGCTGAGTTCGATGCCGAAGCGACGGAGATAGGTGCGATTGGCTTCGAAATAGTACTGCTCGGTGTTGACGAGGACGCCGTCGTTGTCCCAGAGAATGGCGGAAAGCATGGTGGATTTGGCGCGAATGGGGCGACTATTCTAGCGCCTGGTGTCGACCGTGTTGTCATCGTCGTGGTGGATTCCGCGATAATACGGCTTCAAGCCTGATTTTTCGGAGTTTCCTGATCATGTCGCTCCTCGATTTTCTGTCCAAGCTATCCTTGCTCGACTGGATCGGGCTGGCCTGGTTTCTGGCGTGCTGGATGGGTTTTGAACTCATTGTTGACCGTGGCTGGGTCGGTTCGACCCGCTTGCATGAGGAAACGCACAAGTTGCGCCTTGAATGGGGGCGCGCAATGGTTCGGCGCGAGGCGCGCATCGTCGATAGCTCGCTGATTTCAAATTTGCTGCAGAGCATCTCGTTCTATGCCAACACCTCGATCTATATCATCGGTGCCCTGTTTGCGGCGCTGGGGGCGCTCGATCAGTTGATCGCGGCGGCGTCAGAGTTGCCTTTCTCGCCGCGCGTCCTGTCGCGCGAGGCCGCCGAGATCAAGCTGCTGATTCTGATCGGCGTGTTCATCGTGGCCTACTTCAAATTCACCTGGTCGTTGCGCCAGTTCAACCTGCTCTCGATCACGCTGGGCTCGGCACCGCAAAAAGTGGATGAAAGCGAGGTCGAGTATTACGCGCAGAAATTCGCAGCCGTGAATACCTGTGCCGGCAATGACTTCAATCGCGGCCTCCGCGCCTATTACTTCGGCATGGCGGTCATGGCCTGGATGGTGTCGGCCTGGATCTTCATTGTGTCGACGCTGGTAATTGTCATTGTCCTGGCCCGGCGCGAGTTTGTTTCGCCGGTGCTCAAGGCGCTGCGGCGGCTCGACGGAGCATAGAAAGGGCTTGCGGTAAAATCGCGCCCTGTTCTTGTTCGCCTGACCTCGTGAAACGCTCATCGCCCCGTCCCGAATTTGAAGATTGTCTCGCTGTCGACCAGCGCCGTCTGCGCTCGATGGCCCGCGACTTGCGCCACCTGTTCGGCGCCAAACGCGATGCCTTGCTGGCCGAGCACGACAAACTGCTGGAGAAGTCTCGCGCCGCTGTCGCGGCTCGCCGTGACGCGCTGCCACGCCCCAAATTTCCTGCTGAACTGCCCGTCAACGAACGCCGCGCCGAAATCGCGGCGCTGAT
>CAYUYI010000018.1:0-11437 GCA_964448995.1 uncultured Propionivibrio sp.
ACGCGTCTTGTAGAACCGCGCGGCCCAAAGCCATTTGTCAATGCGCTGGGCTGGCATTGTGGCGCTGATCGTCGATGACGAAGAGGCTTCAGGCGTCTTCTGCATCGACGTTGAGATGCGCAGCTTCTTCCCGACGGGTGAAGCGGTCGAGATACAGATAGACCACAGGGGTGAGATAAAGCGTGAGCAGTTGTGAAAGTAAAAGCCCGCCAACAACCGCCAGTCCGAGGGGTTGTCGCACCTCTGCGCCAGCGCCGATGCCTAGCGCGATCGGCAATGTTCCGACCAAGGCAGCCATGCTGGTCATCATGATTGGGCGAAAACGGATCAGGCAAGCCTGGAAAATGGCGTCGAAGGCCGAAACGTTGCCGTTGCGCTGACGATCGAGTGCGAAATCGATCATCATGATCGCGTTTTTCTTGACGATACCGATCAGCATGATGACCCCAACGAAGGCATAAAGGCTGAGATCAACGCGGCAGACATAGAGCGTCACCAGTGCCCCGAGCGCCGCCGAGGGCAGGCCGGATAGAATGGTCAGTGGGTGAATGAAACTTTCGTAGAGGATGCCAAGAACGATATAGACCACTAGCACGGCAATCAGGAGCAGGATGCCGAGCCCTTGTAGCGAGGCCTGGAAGGCTTGCGCTGTGCCCTGCAGGCTGGTGTTGAGTGTAGCCGGCAAGCGGATTTCCCGCTCGAGTTCTTTGATCCGGTCGACGGCTTCACCCAGGGAGACGCCGGGTTGGAGGTTGAAGGAAATGGTGACTGACGGTAGTTGTCCCTGGTGGTTGACGGTGAGCGCTTGTGTCGATTGACTGACGCGGGTGACCGTATCGAGTGGAATCAGGCGCCCACCCGACGCCCGCACGTACAAGCGCGACAGCATTGAAGGATCGAGCTGGAATTCCGGGGCAACTTCAAGAACCACCTGGTATTGGTTGGCTGCGCCGTAGATGGTCGAAATCTGGCGTGAGCTGAAAGCACTTTGCAGCGCGTCTTCCACCTGTCCGAAGCTTAGCCCGAGGGTGGCGATCTTGTCACGATCGACAGTCAGCGAAACGACAGGGCTTTTGTTGTTGAGGTTGCTGTTGACGTCGATCAGGCCCGGAATCTGGCGCATTTTTCCCAGCAATGTCTGGGTCCATTGGTACAACTCTTCCAGATCGGTGCTCTGGAGCGTGTACTGATATTGACCGGAAGTGACCTGCCCCCCGATCCGGATGACTGGCGGGTTTTGCAGGTAGACGCGAATGCCCGGTACGGTCGCCAGTTTGGGGCGAAGCTGCTGGATGATCTGGTCTGCCGAGAGTTGCCGTTCATGACGGGGTTTGAGCGTGATCGACAGCGTGCCCGTGTTTGAGGTTGGACGCATGTTGGTGGCGCCGACGCTCGACATGAACGAACGGATATTGGGGTCTTTCGCGATGATCTCTGCCAGTGCGCGCTGGTGCTCGACCATATAGGCGAACGAGGCATCCTGCGGCCCTTCGGTCGTTGCCGTGATTTGACCGCTATCGCCGCTGGGCAGGAAATCTTTCGGGACGAGGTTGAAGAAAACGACGGTCAGCACGATCGTGGCGAAAAATCCGCTCATGGTCAGGCGCGGGCGAGCCATCGCCCAGCGGAGCGAAGTCTGGTAGGTGCCGAGCAGCGATTCGAAAAACTGTTCGAAAGCGCGGAACACCGCGCCGTGAGATTCCCGTCCGTTATGCTTGAGATAGCGGCTGCACAACATCGGTGTCAGCGTTAGCGAGACGAGACCGGAAACCAGAATGGCTGCACAGATGGTGACCGCAAACTCGTTCAGCAATCGACCAACAATGCCGCTCATGAACAGCACGGGAATGAAAACGGCGATCAGCGAGATGGTCATCGAAATGATCGTGAAGCCGATTTCCTTGGATCCCTTGATCGCCGCATGCAGTGGCGTTTCACCCGCCTCGACATGGCGAACGATGTTCTCCAGCATGACGATGGCGTCGTCAACGACGAAGCCGACCGACAGCGTCAGCGCAAGCAGAGAAAGATTATCCAGGCTAAAGCCTAGTGCATACATCACGGCGAAGGTGCCGATGACGGAAATCGGTAGTGCGAGCGCGGGAATCGCTGTCGCGGAGAAGTTGCGCAGGAACAGCAGGATGACCAGGATGACCAGAAAGCCGGCAAGAATCAGTGTGAACTGCACGTCTTCGATAGCTTCGCTGATCGAGATGCTACGATCGTACAGCGTCGTCATGTTGATCGCAGCCGGCAGTTTGGCCTGAAAGCTCGGCAACACGCGCTTGACAGCCGCGACCGTCTCGATCGTGTTGGCCCCCGGCTGGCGATAGACTGCCAGCACAATGGCGCGTTTGTCGACGTTCCAGGCGGCAATGCGCTTGTTTTCAACACTGTCAATTGCGGTGGCAACCTCTTCGAGCCGGACGGGGGCTCCGTTGCGCCAGGCGACGATAAGTGGTCGGAAGGCTGCGGCTTCGGTCAGTTGGCCATTGTCCTTGATGGCGAACGCCTGACGGTCGCCGTCGATAATTCCGACAGGTTGGTTGACGTTGGCTTGGGCAATGGCCTGCTGCAGTTCGTCGATGCCCATGCCGCGAGCAGCCAGTTGATCAGGGTTGGCGCGCACCCGCACGGCGAATTTTTGCTGGCCGAAAACTTGCACCTGGGCAACGCCGGAAATCGTTGATAAACGTTGTGCCAGTTGCGTTTCGGCGTATTCATTGACCAAAGGGAGCGGCAGGGTCGGTGATGTCAACGCGATGAAGAAGACCGGCGCGTCAGCGGGATTGATCTTGCGGAACGAGGGCGGCGTCGGCATGCTCGGTGGCAGCTTCCGTTGTGCGGCGGCGATGGCCGATTGCACGTCTTGTGCTGCCGCATCGATGTTGCGCTCGAGTGAGAATTGGAGGGTGATCGAGGTGGTTCCCTGTGCGCTGGTCGAACTCATTGAATCGAGTCCGGAAATTGTCGAGAATTGACCCTCGAGCGGCGTGGCGACGGCTGCGGCCATTGTTTCAGGGGATGCACCGGGCAGATTGGCTGTCACCGAGATGGTCGGGAAGTCCACACTCGGCAGTTCGGAAACCGGTAAGGCGCGGTAAGCGATCAGACCAAAAAAGACAAACGCTGCCATCAGCAGCGTGGTCATGACCGGACGACGAATACAAAGCTCAGGCAGATTCATTGCGTCGTCCTATTTGCCGGTAGTCGCCGAGTTGTCAGTGGCTTGAGACGTCTTGCCACTATCAGGTTCTTTGATTTTGACTTTGATGCCGGGAGCCAGACGCAGATGCCCGTCGGTCACCACAGTCTCGCCGATTTCCACTCCTTTGCTGATGGCAGTGATCCGGCCGGTGGTGGCGGCAATCTCGATTTTGCGCATCTCTGCGCTACCGTCATCCTTGATGATGTAGACGAAGTTGCCATCGACGCCTTGCTGGATGGCGGGATTGGGGACCGTGGCCGCTTTCTGCAAAGTGTCGAGGATCAGTGTGACGTTGAGGAACTGTCCTGGGGTCAGCTTTTCGTCGTCGTTGGGCAGCGAAGCTTTCATGAGAATGGTGCCGGTTGTGGCATCCACGGTATTGTCGAGGAAGATGACCTTGCCCGCCATGCGCTGTGAAGGATCGTTGGGCAGGCTGACATCGACTTTCATTTCCCCGCCTTTAATGGCTGTGCGCAAGCGGGAGAGATGTTTTTCCGGAATTGAGAAACCGACCAGCAAGGGTTGAATCCGGTTGACTACCGCCAGATTCGTCTCGTTGATCTTGACCGCCGAACCGGGGAAAACGAGGCGGGCGCCAACCACGCCGGTGATCGGGGCGCGGACGGTCGTGTAGGAAAGTTGCAAACGCGCCACTTCGGCCGCCGCGCGACTGGCTCGCAGGTTGGCTGTGGCGGCCGCTTCGTTGGTGCGGATGTCGTTGACCTTTTCTTCAGAGACGAAATTGCGGTCCCTGAGTGCTGAGTAGCGTGCCGTGTCAGCCCGTGATTTGGCGATCAACGCTTCGTCACGAGCTGCGGTGGCTTCCAGTTGCTGCAATTTGGCAGCGAAGTCGGTGGGGTCGAGGCGGACCAGTACATCGCCTTTGTTGACGTGCTGTCCTTCGGTGAAGAGCACCGCCGCGACTTGGCCATCGATTCGCGACTTGAGTGCGACACTTTCGTAGGCCTCGGCTCGCCCGACCACTTTGAGCGTAACCGGGATCTCATTTTCCTCAACCTTGACCGCAGTCACGGGGACCGGCGCCGGGTCGGCCTTTTTTTTGGCGTTGTTGTCCGAACAGGCCGCGAGCCCCAGCAGGGCGACAACCATCAGGGCGAGGGAATGAGGTTTCACGGCAGCAAGCTTTCCAGCGCGTAAAGTTCTTCAACAGTTTCGCGGCGGCGGATCAGGTGGGTTTGATTGCCATCGACCATGATTTCTGCGACGCGTGGGCGGGTGTTGTAGTTTGAACTCATGGTCATGCCGTAGGCGCCTGCCGAGAGGATGGCCAGCAGATCGCCCGGTTCAAGCACGAGTTCGCGGTCGTGGCCGAGAAAATCGCCGGACTCGCAGATCGGGCCGACGATCTGCCAGGTTCTGGGTTGGCCCTCGCGTGGCTTGACCGGGGCAATGGTATGCCAAGCGTCGTAGAGCGCCGGGCGGGCAAGGTCGTTCATGGCAGCGTCGATGATGGCGAAATTCTTGACTTCGCCCGGTTTGAGGTATTCGACCTTGGTGAGCAGCGCGCCGGCGTTGCCGACCAGACGTCGCCCCGGCTCAAGGATGATTTTGAGTCCTCGGCCCTTGAGCTTGGCGAGCAGCGGTTGCAGGTAGCTTTTGGCGGTGGGTTGCTGTTCGTCCTTGTACTGGATGCCGAGGCCGCCACCGAGGTCGATGTGATGCAGACGGATGCCGCAAGCCGCCAACTGGTCCACGAGAATCAAAATCTTGTCGAGCGCTTCGGCGAACGGCGACGGGTCAAGCAGCTGTGAACCGATGTGGCAGTCGATGCCCGAGATCTCAAGGTTGGGCAGCGTCGCGGCGCGCTGATACAACGCTAGTGCGTCTTCATAGGCGACGCCGAACTTGTTCTTTTTGAGACCGGTCGAAATATAAGGGTGCGTCTTCGGGTCGACGTTGGGGTTGACGCGGAAGCTGATTGGCGCCTTCTTGCCCAACCGGCCGGCAACCTCATTGAGTCGGTCGAGTTCGGGCGCAGATTCGAGGTTGAAGCAGAGAATGCCGGTATTGATGGCGAATTCCATTTCCTCGACGGACTTGCCGACGCCGGAGAATACGATTTTCTTCGGATCGCCGCCGGCAGCCAGCGCCCGCTTGAGTTCGCCGCCAGAAACAATATCAAAGCCAGCGCCCTTGCGGGCGAAGACATTCAGGACGCCAAGATTGGAATTCGACTTGATGGCAAAACAGACGAGCGAGTCGGTGCCGGCGAGTTCTTGCTGGTACTCATCCAGTGCCGTTTCAAGCGCGGCGCGTGAATAGACGTAGCAGGGTGTGCCAAAACGGTTGGCGATCTCGGTCAGGGGAACGGACTCGGCGTACAACTCGCCGTTTTTTAAAGCAAAAGCGTTCATCGGGCGGATTCCTTGGTCGTGTTAGTATCTGTAGTGCTTGTTGATGCGGGTGTCTGGGTTTTGCTTGGCGATGCCTTTTGTTGCGTCTGTGGCGGGGGGAGTGTCAACGGCCCACGGGTGCCGCAAGCGCCGAGCATTAGAGTGGCTGCGAGCAAAATGGTTTGCGCGGGTCGATTGAGCATAGTGGCTTAGCCAAAAGCGGAAATGGTAGCACAGGATGAATGAGTCTGAATTCAACGGATTGGCCGAGGAAACGCTGGATCGGATCGAGGGCGCGTTGGAAACTTGCAATGCCGATCTCGATTGCTCACGGGAGGGAGACGGGGTCCTCGAAATCGAGTTTGACGATGGCGCCAAGATTGTCGTCAATCGCCATGCTGCGATGCAGGAGGTATGGGTCGCGGCACGTTCTGGCGGCTACCACTTTCGCTGGGATGGCAAGTCCTGGCGCGATACCCGCGATGGGGCCGAGCTCATGCGTGCGTTGTCAGCGCTGATATCAGCACAAGCAAAAGCCCGTATCGACCTGGATTGATGCCGATACTGAGCTGTTGATAGACGGGCGGTCAGTCGACTGGCTTGGCGTTTGGATCCTGCTGCGGTTCCGCTTCCATGGTTGCGGGCACGTTTTCCTTGTAGAAAACTTCCTTCGCGGGGCCCTTGCCGGCGCTTTGGCTGTCAACCGCGACCAGCCCCGATGGCTGTGGCAGGAACGATTCAGGAACATCCTTTAGCACTTTCGCCATGTAGCCGATCCAAGCGGGGAGTGCCGTGGTTCCTCCGGTTTCGCCGCCTCCCATGTTTTTCGGCTGGTCGAAACCAACCCAGGAACAACCGACGACAGTCTGCTGGTAGCCGCAAAACCAGGCATCCACGTGTTCGTTGGTGGTGCCCGTTTTTCCGGCCAGATCGCGGCGCTTGAGCGTTGCCGAGGCGCGTGCTGCCGTGCCGTAGATCGTTACGTCACGCAACATGCTGTCCATGACGTAGGCGTTGCGCGGATCAATGACCAGCAGCGATTCGTCGCCCGCCTTGACGGGTTGTGCTTGAGCGAGTAGTTGATCCCTTTCGTCACGAATCTCGCTGACGATATAGGGCTGGATACGGTAACCGCCATTGGCAAATACTGAGTACGCGGTGACCATTTGCCATGGCGTGACCGACCCCGCCCCGAGCGCCATCGTCAGATACGGCGGGTGCTTGTCGGCATCAAAGCCAAAACGGGTCGCGTAATCCTGAATAAAGTGCACACCGCTCGCTTGGAGTAACCGAATGGAAACCATGTTCTTGGATTTTGCCAGCGCTGTGCGCATGCGCATCGGTCCTTCGTATTTGCCGTCATAGTTCTTCGGCTCCCATGCCTGGCTGCCGGTGACAGCCGCAGGAAAGCTGATCGGACTGTCTTCAATGATCGAGGCGGGGGTAAAACCTTTTTCAAGAGAGCCTGAGTAAATGAACGGTTTGAAACTTGATCCAGGCTGCCGCCATGCTTGTGTCGCGTGGTTGAATTTATTGCGATTGAAGTCGAACCCGCCTACCAGCGAACGAATAGCGCCGGTTTGTGGATCTGTTGAGAGAAAGGCGGCCTCGACTTCGGGCATCTGTGTAATACGCCAATTGTTCTTGTCATCGGTCTGTACGCGAATGATGGCACCGCGTCGCAATCGCTTGTTGGCGGGCGCCTTGTCATCGAGCATCTTGGCGGCCAGTTTGAGACCGTCTCCGGTAATGGTAAGAGTTTCGCCTCCTCGCCGATAAGCACGGATCTGCTTGGCATCAGCCTGCAGAATGACGGCCGGGTGAAGGTCAGGCGAATCGCTGAAATCCTGGAGGATTTCATCCAGCGCCTCGTCTTGGTCTGACTTGATGTTAGTCATTTCGACGTAGGTCTCGGCACCACGATAGCCATGCCGCCGGTCGTAGTCGAGTACCCCGCGGCGCATGCTGGCGTAGGCAGCTTCTTGATCGCTCCGCGTGATGGTGGTGTAGACCTTCAACCCCCGCGAGTAGACTTCTTCCGGAAAACGTTCGGCCGCCATCTGGCGTGCCATTTCCGCAACGTACTCGGCGTGGACGGCGAACTCGTTGGTATCGCGTTTGATGATCAGTGCTTGTTTGACGGCCTCTTCGTGCTGTTTGTTGTCGATAAATCCAAGTTCCCGCATCCGGCGCAGGACGTATTGTTGGCGCAGTCGAGCACGCTTCGGGTTGACGACGGGATTGAACGCCGACGGCGCCTTGGGTAGTCCCGCCAGCATCGCGGCTTCGGCGGGAGTGATGTCCTTGAGCGGTTTGCCGTAATATATTTGCGCTGCAGCACCAAAACCGTAGGCACGCTGCCCGAGATAAATCTGATTGATGTACAGCTCTAGTATCTGGTCCTTGCTCAGGTTTGCTTCGATCTTGAAGGACAGCAACGCCTCATATAGCTTGCGGGCATAAGTCTTTTCTGACGAGAGAAAGAAATTCTTGGCGACCTGCTGTGTGATGGTCGAGGCGCCTTGTTTCTTTCCGCCGCCGATGAGGTTGCTAGCTGCAGCACGCAAAACGCCAAGCGCGTCAATGCCCCCGTGCTGATAAAAACGCTCGTCTTCTGCGGCCAGGATGGCCTGTTTCATCACCTCCGGGACTTCCTGTATACGGACGACGGCTCGCCGTTCCTCGCCGAATTCGCCGATCAGATGGCCGTCAGCGGTGTATATCCGGAGAGGAATTTTCGGGCGGTAATCAGTCAGTATTTCGAGCGACGGCAGGTTCGGGTAGGTTAGAACCAATACCACAATTACCATGGCTGCAATCATGGCCGCGCATCCGGCTAGCAGCATCAACGGGTAGAGGATCCAGCGCGAAATGTTGGGCAAGGGGTCGTCCGCAATAGAAGGAGATGTGAGCGCGCATTATAAACATTGCTCAAAAGCACGTGGCGGTATCGCATCAGTGCCGGGATTCTGCAGTAGAAATTGCTTTACATGCCCAATGGTTGTTGCTAGCATCTAAAGTAGATTATCTATAAGTACGCTAACTACGCAGTAATTCAGGGATTTTTCGCAAGGGGTGGCGTTTTGCAACTCGACCTATCATTCATTAATCCGAAGGCGCGATCTTTGATCGGAGTCGATATCAGCTCGTCTTCGGTCAAGATGGTGGAATTGGCGAGCGACGGTAAGAAAGGCTGCCGTGTCGAGCGCTATGCCCTCGAAGTGTTGCCGCGGGACGCTGTTGCCGATGGCAATATTGTCAATCTCGAAGCAACCGCAGAGGCAGTGCGGCGGACTTGGAAGAAACTAGGGACGTCAACTCGCTCGGTTGCGGTGGCGCTTCCCGCGTCCCATGTCATTACGAAAAAGATCATTGTGCCCGCCGGGCAGCGCGAAGATGAGTTGGAGGTCCTGGTTGAGTCCGAGGCCAATCAGTACATCCCGTTTGCGCTCGAGGAAGTCAATCTCGATTTTCAAATTATTGGGCCAGCTCCGTCATCCCCTGATGAGCTCGAAGTGCTGATTGCCGCATCGCGTAAGGAAAAGGTCGAGGATCGCGTTGCTGTGGTTGAATCGGCGGGGCTCAAGGCGGTGGTCATGGACGTCGAGTCTTATGCAGTTCAAGCGTCCTTCGAGTTGATCGAGAAACAACTTCCGGATGGTGGCAAGGGGCAGATCATCGCGTTGATTGATGTTGGTGCGAACGTAATGAATCTGACCGTCCTGCGCAACAGTCAGCAACTCTATGTTCGAGAGCAGGCTTTTGGCGGCAACCAATTGACCCAAGATATTGCCAGATTGTATGGCATGACCTTTGAAGAGGCGGAGGCGGAGAAACGGCGGAACAACCTGCCGGACAACTACGAAGCGGAACTCCTGCAGCCATTTGTCGAAAGCATGGCTTTGGAAGTTTCCCGAGCGTTGCAGTTCTTCTTCACGTCGACGCAGTTTTCGCAGGTCAACCATATCGTACTGGCAGGTGGGTGTGCCGTGCTGCCGGGCGCTGATGAGGCTGTTGCCGCGCGAACCCAGATCAACACGATCATCGCCAATCCGTTCGCCGATATGGTGTTGTCCGATCGGGTGACGGCCAAGCGCTTGCTTGCTGATGCTTCGTCGCTGATGGTGGCCTGTGGCCTGGCGTTGCGGAGGTTTGACGAATGATTCGCATCAATTTGCTTCCTCACCGCGAGGAAAAACGCAAAGCCAAGCGACAGCAATTCTATGCGTTGCTGGGATTGATTTCTGTTCTGGCCGGACTGATCGTTTTTTTGGTTTACACGATCATTGGCGGTTATATCTCCGCACAAGAGGAAAAAAACGATTTCCTCAAAAAGGAAATTGCCGTCCTGGATAAGCAGATTGACCAGATTAAGCGCCTGAAAGAGCAGACGCAGGCCTTGCTGGCGCGAAAACAGATCATTGAATCCCTTCAGAGAGATCGTGCGGAAGCGGTTCGTTTGTTGAGTGAATTGGTCAAGCAGATGCCAGAAGGGGTGTACGTTAGAGCAGTCAAACAGGAGGGCGCGAAGATCACCTTGACGGGTTATGCGCAATCCAGTGCGCGAGTGTCGACACTGATGCGTAACATCGAATCTTCTCCATGGTTGGAAAAGCCCCTTCTGATTGAAATAAAGGCGGTTACGGTGGACAAGCGTCGTCTCAACGAATTCAGCATGAATGCTGTGCTCAAGCGAGCGCCATTGCCGGATGGAGGGAAGCTATGAAGCCATCTTCTCTTCGTAAAATTGATTTCAAAGCGTTAGCTGACGATTTTCGAAATCTGAATCCGCAGGATGTTGGAGCATGGCCGCTTTTGCCGAGGATCACTGTGCTTGCGGGGTTGTTTGTCGGTGTCTTGGCCGCGGGTTGGTGGTTTATTTGGAGCGACCAACTCGAAACGTTGAATACACGGGTGCAAGAAGAGGTAAAACTCAAGGACGAGTTTGTCGCGAAGAAAACGCAGGCGGTCAACCTGGATCTTTATACGCAGCAGTTGAACGAAATTGATCGTTCGTTTGGTGCGTTGTTGAAGCAACTCCCGAATAAATCCGAGGTTGAGTCGCTGCTAGTCGAGATCAACCAGTCCGGGATGGGGCGGGGGTTGCAGTTTGAACTCTTCAAGCCAGGGCAGGAGATCGCAAAAGATTTTTATGCAGAATTGCCAATTAATGTCCGTTTGACCGGTAGTTATCACGATTTCGGCGCGTTTGCGGGTGATATTGGGCGTTTGTCGCGAATTGTGACACTCGGAAATATCTCAATTTCGTTGGCGCCGCAGGCAAAAGATGGTTCTCTCGTGATGGATGCCGTGACGAAGACTTATCGTTATCTTGACGAAGAGGAACTTGCGGCCAAGAGAAAGGCTGCGCAAGCTGCCAAGGGTGGCAAGAAATGACGAAAATTTCTCTTGTGTTCGTGGCTCTTGTGCTATCTGCGTGTTCAAATTCAGAGCATAGTGATTTGCGACAATGGATGGACGATGCTTCAAAAAATATTAAAGGTCGGATACCTCCTCTGCCGCAGGTAAAACCCTATGAGCCGGTAGCTTATGACGTGGGTAATCTAACGGACCCGTTCAAACCGAGCAAAATTGGTGTGGAGCAGAAGAAAAGTGGTGGAGGATTGCGGCCCGATATGGATCGCCCGCGTGAGCCGCTGGAGGCCTATCCGCTGGAGTCACTCAAATATGTAGGCGTAATGACGAGAAAGAAATCTTCATACGCGCTGATTCAGGTCGATGGCGCCTTGTATCAAGTTAGACCGGGGAATTATATGGGGCAGAATTTCGGTGTGATCACAAAAGTTTCGGAGTCGGAGGTTGCGTTGAAGGAACTCGTTCAAGACTCTGCCGGTGATTGGGTGGAGAAAGAAAG
>CAYUYI010000018.1:11537-15075 GCA_964448995.1 uncultured Propionivibrio sp.
GCCTATCAATCCGACAATCAGTTCGTTGTGGAGGTTAAGCCGGTTGTTGAAGACCCCAACAAACTGGTTCAGGGGTCACGCGGTGGGTATCAGGGGGAAAAACTCTCGCTCAATTTCCAGAATGTTGAAGTTCGGCGCTTGCTCCAAGTAATTGGCGAGTTCACCGGAATGAACATGGTCGTCAGCGACTCCGTCGGAGGGGCGATTACCCTGATTTTGAAAGATGTCCCTTGGGATCAGGCGCTCGATATCATCATGAAACAGAAAGGTCTTGATATGCGAAAGAATGGCAATGTCATTCTAATCGCGCCGAGAGACGAAATCGCGACAAAAGAGAAGCTTGAGTTTGAATCCAAACAACAGATTGATGATCTTGAGCCGTTGAGAACGGAAAGCTTCCAGATGAATTACATCAAGGGCGCCGACGTCAAAAAGTTGTTGTCCGATTCGAAGCAGACGATTTTGTCGAAACGCGGTAGCGCATTGTTGGATGATCGGTCGAATATCCTGTTTGTTCAGGATACGCCCAGCCGTCTCGATGATGTTCGGGGCATGATCGCAAAAATCGATATTCCTGTTCGGCAGGTTATGATTGAAGCTCGCATCGTTGAGGCGGGTGACAGCTTTGCCAAGAATCTTGGGATGCGTTTGACTTACGGCGGGGCGAGCAAAGATCCCGTAACAGGCAGAGTGACAACCAGTACGACGGTGCTGCCAATCAATGACGATACGCGAACGATGAGCACCGGTTCGTTGAATCTCGCGGCAACGCCCAGAGCGGGGACTGCTGGAACGTATTCGCTGACCTTGTTCAATGGCGACTATACCCGGTTTCTGAATGCCGAGATTTCTGCCCTGGAAGCCGACGGTCGGGGTAAAGTGATCTCCAGTCCGAGGGTGATGACGGCTAATCAGGTGGAGGCTTTGATCGAGCAAGGGGTGGAAATACCCTATCAGCAGGCCACGAGTTCCGGCGCCACCAGTGTCTCGTTCCGCAAGGCCAACTTGGCACTGAAGGTCAAGCCACAGATTACGCCGGATGGAAAAATCACGATGACTTTGGATGTGAACAAGGACACGCCGAATACAAAACTTTCTACCGGTGCTGGTGTGGCAATCGACACTAAGCACATCAAGACGGAGGTGCTTGTCGACAACGGGGGGACGGTGGTGATCGGGGGGATCTACACCCAGGAAACGCGGGATAATACCTATCGTATCCCGTTTTTTGGGGACTTGCCTTATATCGGATGGCTGTTCAAAAACCGGGAATGGATCGATGACAAGACCGAACTGCTGATTTTCATCACGCCGAAGATTCTTTCTGAAGGTTTGGCGGTTCGGTGAGTTGTACCCACACAAGAACCGGCTTCGGCCGGTTTTTTTTTGGAAGGGTTATATGATCCGTACGGTAAAATGCGATGATGGAAAGAAAGTACGGTTCTCGCAATATTTTTCTGGTCGGTCTCATGGGCGCAGGAAAGACCACGGTCGGGCGCATGTTGGCCAAGCGACTGAATCTTGCGTTTGGTGATTCGGATCGTGAAATCGAGAATCGTACCGGTGTCGTAGTTCCGACGATCTTCGAAATCGAGGGTGAAGAGGGCTTTCGCCGGCGCGAAACCAAGGTAATCGCTGATATGACTGCGCGTCGCGATAGTGTGCTGGCAACCGGGGGAGGCGCCGTACTGCGTCAGGAAAATCGTGACAATCTAAAAGCGAACGGATTCGTCATTTACCTGAATGCCCCTCCGCATGTGCTTTGGGAACGAACGCGACATGACAAGAATCGTCCGCTTCTCAGAGTGGACGATCCGTTGCGCAAGTTGCAGGAGCTATTCTTTGTCCGTGATCCAATCTACCGAGAGGTTGCCGATTTGGTGGTTGATGACGGAAAAGGTAATGCGCAAGCAATTGTGCAGATGCTGGCAAAAGAGGTGTCGGATCGATGGAGTCAGTGAAGGTTGAACTCGCGGCGCGCGCCTACCCAATCCATATTGGGGCTGGGCTGCTGGGCCGTATTGATTTGCTTCTTCCGCACCTCAAGCAACCGCGGGTCGCCATCGTTAGCAATCCGACCGTTGCTTCGCGCTATCTCGGGCCGTTTGCGAATTCGTTGAGGAAGGCGGCTGTCCACGTTGTGGAGATCATTCTGCCGGATGGAGAAATCTACAAGGATTGGGAAACGCTCAATCTCATCTTTGACGCCCTGCTTCGCGAGCGCTGTGAGCGATCCACAACCCTGATCGCCCTAGGTGGCGGTGTGATCGGTGATATGACGGGATTCGCCGCCGCGTGTTACCAGCGTGGTGCCCCATTTATTCAGATTCCCACGACCCTGCTTGCTCAAGTTGACTCGTCGGTGGGCGGAAAAACGGCGATCAATCATCCTTCCGGGAAAAACATGATTGGGGCGTTCTATCAGCCGCAGTTGGTGCTGGCAGATACGGACGTGCTTCGAACGTTACCGGAACGTGAATTGCGTTCGGGTCTGGTAGAAGTCATGAAGTATGGTCTGATTCGTGACTTGTCGTTCTATCAATGGCTCGAAAGCAATGTTGAACGATTGTTGGCTAGAGAAACTGATGCGCTGACGTATGCGATTCGTCGTTCATGTGAGCACAAAGCCCAGATCGTTGCTGCTGATGAGCACGAGAACGGGGAACGTGCCTTGTTGAATCTTGGTCATACTTTCGGTCACGCGATAGAGACCGGTTTGGGCTATGGGAAGTGGCTGCATGGAGAAGCGGTGGCAGCCGGAACCCTGATGGCTGCTGAACTCTCGCGCATGAAAGGTTGGCTGAGCGAACAGGATGTCGGTCGGATCGAGCAGAGTTTTTCCTGCTTAGGGGTTCCGGTACGTGGGCCAGCGATGGCGGTCGATCGTTATGTTGAACTGATGCAGCACGACAAGAAGGTTCAGAATGGCCGCATGAGGCTGATCCTGCTGAAGCAACTCGGCGAGGGGTGCATTGATGATTCGGCAACGACCGAGGAAATTAGCGCCGCGATTTTGGCACGCCTGACATAGTCCGGCGCCGTGAGGCAAAACAAAGACGCCCGCAAACGCGGGCGTCTTTGTCTGAACAATAGTTGCCTACTTGTGGGAGGTCAGCGCCCCAAGAACTTCGTCCAGCATCTTTTTGGCATCACCGAACAGCATCCGGTTGTTTTCCTTGTAGAACAGCGGATTGTCAACGCCGGCGTAGCCAGATGCCATTGAGCGCTTCATCACGATCGATGTCTTCGCCTTCCAGACTTCAAGTACCGGCATGCCAGCGATCGGGCTTGACGGATCCTCCTGTGCCGCCGGGTTGACAATGTCGTTGGCCCCGATGACCATCGCGACGTCGGTGTCCGGGAAATCCTCGTTGAGTTCATCCATCTCGAACACGATGTCGTACGGCACCTTGGCTTCGGCGAGCAGCACGTTCATGTGTCCGGGCATCCGACCGGCAACCGGGTGAATGCCAAAGCGCACATTGACGCCCTTTTCGCGCAGGTGCGAGGTGATTTCATTGACGATGTGCTGGGCTTG
>CAYUYI010000019.1:0-14985 GCA_964448995.1 uncultured Propionivibrio sp.
CGCGCATCGTCGTCATCGCGCTGGGCAGCAACGACGGCCTGCGCGGACTCCCGCTCGCAACACTAAACAACAATCTCGGCACTATGGTGGACATGGCACTTAAAGCCAACGCGCGCGTGCTGTTGGTCGGGCAACGCCTCCCACCGAACTACGGGGCCTATGCCGCCGAATTCGAACGGACGTTCGCCGAGATCGCAAGAAGTCGCAGGATCGCCCGCGTCAACTTCCTGCTTGAGGGCATCGCTGCCCGGCGCGAGCTTTTCCAGGCCGATAACCTGCATCCGACGGCCGAAGCACAACCGATTCTCATGGAGACGGTCTGGAAAGCGCTGGAACCGCTGCTAAAATGACGCCATGAAACACGGCATAGCAAGCGTCGAAGAAATTGCCATCTTCGACGAAATCATCGATGTTCGAACGCCAGCGGAATTCGCCGAAGACCACATTCCCGGTTCAATCAATTGCCCGGTGCTCGACAACGATCAGCGCGTCGAGATTGGTACGCTTTACAAGCAGGTTTCACCGTTCGACGCCAAGAAGCTTGGGGCGGCCTACGTTTCCGAGAATATCGCCCAGCACTTGCGAAAAACCTTCTTCGATCGCCCGCGCAACTGGCGGCCCTTGATCGCCTGCTGGCGTGGCGGCGAGCGCAGTGGTGCGATGACGCACGTGCTGCGCCGCATCGGCTGGAATGCCTTTCAGCTTGAGGGGGGCTACAAGGCCTATCGCCGGCATGTCATCGCCCGACTGGAAACACTTCCCGCCGAGTTACAGTTCGTCGTCGTCTGCGGAGCCACGGGCAGTGGCAAAAGTCGTATCCTGCAGGCACTGGCGCGACAGGACCAGCAGGTACTGGATCTCGAAGCGCTGGCGTGCCACAAAGGATCGGTGCTCGGGGTGCTGCCGGATGCACCGCAGCCGTCACAAAAACGATTCGAAACGCGCTTGCTGGAAGCGCTCGCCGCCTGTAATCCAGAACGACCGATCTACGTCGAGGCAGAAAGCCGAAAGATTGGACAGCTTTTCATTCCGACCGCACTGCTCGAATGCATCCGGGCGAGCCACTGTTTGAGCATCGTCGCGCCGTTCGATGCACGCGTCGAATTCCTGCTGCGCGACTACGACTATTTTCTGGTCGCTCCGGACTGGCTCAATTCTCGCCTTGACGCCCTGCAGGACCTGCATAGCCGCGAGACACTAAACCATTGGAAACAACTCGCCAACCGCGGCAACTGGCGAGAACTGGTTACCGAACTGCTGCGACGGCATTACGACCCCCTCTATCAGCGTTCCCAGCACCGCAATTTCTCCGGCTATCAAGCGCCACAGGCGTTTACCCCAATGTCGCTCGACCCCGACAGCATTGACGCACTCGCCCGTCAAATCATTGATCGCCAGGCAGCCGAGAGCCACGCCTGACACCGCCATAAAACTGCACAAACCGCTCTGGAACGCCTTTCCGCGCGCAGACAGGCGCCGCTTTCTGTGCTAATTTGCGGACCGAAGCTAGCGATTTCCGCCCCCGTCACGGAGATGGCCACCATGCTGGATGCGCACTACCTCACTCGCCTGTTCGAGCCGAAATCCGTGGCGGTCGTCGGCGCGTCAGAACGTGCTGGCAGCAACGGCAATCGCGTTTTCCGCAATCTTCTCGGCGCCGGCTTCCGCGGCCCCATCTTTCCGGTCAATCCGGGACATGCAACAGTTCTCGGCCTTGCTTGCCACAAAACAATCGAAAGTATCGGCACGCCTGTTGATCTTGCCATCCTCACCGTACGCCCTGCGCTGATTCCCGAAGTTGTCAAACAATGCAGCCGTAACGGGGTACGCCACATCATCCTGACAACCCGCTTTACCGAATCAGGACGGTCGGGGCCAGCTCAGGAGCGTAAAGCCCTAGAGATTGCGCATCGCCATGGAATTCGCGTCCTCGGCCCGGCCAGCGCCGGCATCCTCAGGCCAGCGATCGGACTTCATGCCGCGTTTTCGAGCATTCCGGTCAGGGCCGGTCATCTTGCCATCGTTTCGCAATCGGAAACGCTTTGCACGACCGCTCTCGACTGGGCTAGCACACGGAACATCGGCTTTTCCAGCATCATCACCCCCGGAGGCGCAAGCGACATCGAACTTGGCGAGATCCTCGATTATCTTGCCTGCGACAGCCAAACACATGCCATTGCGCTGTGTTTCGAGCATATCGGGAACGCCCGACGCTTCATGAGCGGATTACGCTCGGCCACCCGGACCAAGCCGGTCATCGTGCTCAAGACAAGCCATCGAGCACACGAGTCCGATGCGGTTTTCAATGCCGCCATCGAACGCGCCGGTGCTGTTCGTGTGCATTCCCTCAGCCAATGGCTCGAGGCATCGAAAGGGCTTGCCACCAATTTTCATTCACTCGGCCAACGCCTTGCCATCATTGGCAACGGTCGTGCCGCCGTCGCGCTCGCCGCAGACCGGGCCAACGAGCAAGGCATTCCGCTCGCAGGTCTCTTGCCAAAAACCGAGAAGGCCGTTGCAGCCCTGTCTGCGGACCGTTCGCGCGGCAATCCGGTCGATATCGGTCGCGATGCCACGCCCGAACACTACCGCACAGCGATCGCTGCCATCGCCAAGGACGATAACGTTGACAGCATCCTCACCATTTTTGCGCCCAAAGCAACGGATGAATCGATTGAAATGGCGCACGTACTCGTCGACATTTCCAGACAAATCCGAAAGCCACTCATCGCTTGCTGGATGGACGCCGCGGCCCACGCCGAACGGCTGTTGCTTGAAGAAAACGGCATTCCCGCATTCTCCTTGCCCGAGGCCGCTATCGATTCGCACGCGCACCTGTCCATCTGCCATCAAAAACGAGAGCAACGTCTGCGGATCCTGCCGGAAGAAGTCCGCCCGACCAAAGAGGAAAGCGAAGGGGCACGACTGCTGATCGACGGCGCACTGCAGGAACGCCGCGTACACCTCAACGACGCGGAAACCAAGGCCGTTCTCCACGCTTTCCGGATCCCCGCCGTACCGACATTGCTGGCGCGAACAGCCACCGAAGCCGTATCGATTGCCGAACAACTCGGCTTTCCGGTCACACTGACGATCAATCCGCCGGAAAATCCTCCCCACCTCGATCTCATCGAAATCCGGCCTAACCTGGTGACAGCATCTGCCGTGCACAACGCCTTCGGCGACGTTATGGAAACAGCACGCCGCAGATATCAGGACACCAAAATCGACAGCGTTGCCATGACACCGTACCGGGAACCACACAACGGACGAAAATTGCGGATGGGCTTGGTTCGCGACCCGACCTTCGGCCTGGTCATGACCCTCGCGATCACCGGTACGGCCGAGCTTTTCGACAATCACGCCATCGCTTTGCCCCCCCTGAATCGATTCCAGACACAGGAAATGATCGAGTCCATCCCTGTCCTCCGCTATCTCGAGCACTTCCCCTCGATGGCGCCGGTCAGCGCGAAAGCACTGCCAGCCTTGGAGAATATCCTGCTGCGGCTGTCCGACATGGCCGGCGAGTTGACTGAATTGCAATCACTCGAACTGGACCCCGTCATCGTCAGTGACGAGGGCGTCTCCGTCGTCAATGCGCGGATTGTTCTGGGCTATCCCCCGGCTCATGGTGAGCGCTATGCCCACATGGCCATCCACCCTTACCCCAGCCACCTTGAGCAGCAATGGACTCAACCAGACGGTCAGATCGTCACCCTGCGACCGATCCGTCCCGAAGACGCAGAGATGGAACAAGCATTCGTGCGCATGCTCTCCGACGAAAGCAAGCATTACCGTTTCATGGATACCTTGCGCGAACTCACACCATCGATGCTGGCTCGCTTCACGCAGATTGATTACGACCGCGACATGGCGCTGATCGCGACAATTCGTGAACACCATAAGACACGACAAATCGGGGTCGCTCGCTACGTACCCAAACCGGATGGAGAAACCGTCGAATTTGCGCTGGTCGTTGCCGACGACTGGCATAAGCGAGGCATCGGTCGCAAGTTGATGGTGGAACTGATCGCGGTCGCCCGGAAAAAAGGCTACCGCACCATGATCGGCGATGTGCTGGCGATGAACACCCGCATGTTCCGGCTGGTGGGTAGCCTCGGTTTCACCACACAACCACACCCCGACGACCCGACCGTCAAGCGCGTTGCCTATGTGCTCGGCGGAAAGCAACGTGCCGATCAGAGCGACCGCCGCTCACCGCCCCGGACAGCATGAGATAACGCGCCTCTCGTGGTCTGTTTCGTCGTGCAGCGCAGATCACCGGCCCCCGCTCTACCGCATTTGAAATAATTCCTGGTGGAATGGCTGATTGGCAAAGCCCTGACGCAAAGCGCGAGCAAAGTCGGGAGGACCGCAATACCAAACGCTTGCGGAGGCCCATTCAGGAACGGCACGACGAATTCTTTCGCTGCTCAAACGCCCCGCCTTGCGGCTGTCGATCAGGTGCAAACGCACACCGGCAGCGACCGCATCGGCATTCAGTTTGCCAAGGGCATCGGCGTCACATGTAGCAGTCGAATGAAAAAGATCAATCGGCTTGGAACCAGGCTCCATCGCCAACGCCTTCATGCGCGCGATGAACGGCGTGATGCCGATTCCGGCTGCGATCCATATCTGACGAATCGCATCGTCACAAAAATCGAAGCAACCATAAGGCCCCTCCACCGTCACCGACATACCGGTCGCCAGATGCTCGTGCAAACGGCGCGTATGATCGCCCAGCGCCTTAGCGATGAACACGATGCGACACGCGGAGGGATCCCAGGCCGAGGCAATGGTGTAAGGATGCGCGCCTTCCTTGCGATCGGTGGTAACGAAGGCAAACTGCCCGGCCGCATGCCCCGCCCAGCCCGACTGCACGACAATACCGAATTCGACAACGCGCAATGCCGGATAGTGGTGCACGGACTCGACCACGCCACCGACCTTTTGGTGCTTGCCGATTCGCCCGAGCAAGGTCAGCACCGCCGCGACAGAACCACCCGCAACCAGAGCAGCCAATAGCCATCCAATCGGTTTTCCCCAATAGTCAAATTTGGTCAGTACGATCGTGTGGTAAACGAAAACAAGATAGCTGGCCGCCAGCCATTTGTGGGTCTTCTGGAACAGGCGATAGGGAAAGTGCTTGACGAGCGCCAGAACCAGCAGAACCAGCGCGAGATAAAACGCCCATTCGGCTACTGACTCGGCGACGCCGCGCTGGCTACGCAACCAACCTTCGACCCAACCGAGATCTCCGGGATTCGGTCGCGGACCGCGGGCCGGGCGAGTCAACCATCCCCACTGCGTCATCCATTTGGTCCCCTGACCAAGCCACCAGTGCATCAGGCCTGTCACCAGCGCAGTGATTCCAAGCCATTTATGAAGGCGATACATCTTGTCCAGACCGCCCAGATAGGGTTCAACCAGTTTCGGGCGCAGCGCCAGCAACATGGCGACGCTCATGGCGCCCATGGCAACGATCCCGCTGTACTGCATATAGAGTGCGCGAAAGGAAAAGTAGGTCAGCGGCGTCGGCACGGGATTGTCGGCCAGGCACCAAAATCCGGTCAGCATCGCCAACAATGCAGCGAAAGACAAAGCAATCTTTTTCATGATCATTCGTTCATACAGTTGAGTGACGAGCGGTCAGCGACGACGGGCCTGAACCACCAATCGAGACGCGGAGTACAGTGCTTGCCCTGCCCCTCCATTCCGACCATTCATGATGGAAATCCGAGACGAATGGTTATCAAAGACACTGCACGACGCCCGCCGGAGCGTTGTCGTCAGAATGGCGCAACATCCACCAGATACCCGGGAACTAGCGGCGATTTCGCTTCGACGACAGCCATTGAGTCGTTGGACGAACGGGATTCTCCAAGAATAACAATTCACAATCATTTCCGCTGCAGCGGAAATGATTGCAAATTATTACGATCGACGAGAGATGCAGCACGGTCTGCTTCACGGCACGTTTCAGTGCCGTACTATCGAGCGATGGCTTCCCGAACTAGGGAAAAACCGGGAGGAAAGCGGCCGGCGGGCAACTTGTCCTGCCTCTAGAGCAGGCGCCGACGGAAAGCAGTCACCACCACTTCGGTCACCACGACGACGGCAAAAATGGTCAGCAGAATGACGGCCACGCGCTCCCACTGGAACGTGTCGATGGCCGCGTTCATCACCATGCCCAAACCGCCGGCACCCACGAGCCCGAGCACCGACGATTCACGAATGTTGATGTCCCAGCGCAGCAACAAGATCGACCAGAAGGCGGGTTTCACTGCTGGCCAGTAACCGTACAGAATTTGGGCGGACTGACTGGATCCGGCAGCCTTGAGCGCCTCGATCGGCCCCGCGTGCACTTCCTCCAGCGCTTCGCCGAGCAGTTTGCCAACGAAACCGACCGAGCGACAGGCAATCGCCACCGTACCGGCTAGCGGCCCAGGCCCGAACACGGCGACGAACAGCAGCGCCCACACCAGCGAGTTGACCGAGCGACTGGCGACCAGCAAGGTCTTGGCCAAGAAATTCAGTCCCTTACTCGGCGTGATGTTGTGTGCTGCGAGAATCGAAAGCGGAAGCGCGACAATCATCGAGAACAACGTCCCCAGCGTCGCGATGTGGAAAGTCTCCATCAGCGCGGCGTGAACCGTCTTCGGATAATAGGCAAGATCGGGCGGCCACATGCGACGCCCCATGTCCATCATCTGCTCCGGTGCATCCCAGAGAAACTCCCAGATCACGTTGATGCTCTGCAGCGAAAGCATCACGGCAACACCGATCACCAGCCACAAGGCTGTCCGCGCGAGCTTTTGGCCCAGCGTGTGACGTTGCCAGACGCCAGCAGCGACCGGGCCGAACGACTCAGACATGGAAAATACGTTTGACATAATTTGAAGCCAGTTCGCCGATCAGGACGACGGCAATGATCGAGATCAGGATGGCCAGCACGAAATCGTATTCGAAACGCTGGAACGCGGCGAACAGCGCCCCGCCGATTCCCCCGGCACCGACAATGCCGACCATTGTCGAATTGCGCAGATTGGCGTCGAGTTGGTAAGTGCAAAACCCCACCAAACGGGCGATCACCTGAGGTAACACGCCGAAGGCCACCACACTCAGGAACGGAGCCCCGGTCGCGCGTACGGCCTCGATCTGTTTCATCGAGATTTCCTCAATCGCTTCCATGAATAGTTTGCCAACAAACCCAATCGACGCTACCACCAGCGCCAACACGCCGGCCAACGCCCCGAAACCCACGGCCTTGATAAAGACAATCGCTACGATCACCGGGTTGAAGGCACGACACAAAGTCACGATCAAGCGTGCCGGCCAGGTTGCCCAACCCGGCATCAGATTGCGCGCACCAAGCACGGCAATCGGTAGCGACACCAGAACACCAAAAAAGGTGGCCAGTACCGCGATCTGCATGCTCTCGATGAATCCGGTCAGCAGTTGATCCCAGTTCTTGTAGTTCGGCGGAAACATGCGGGCGAGAAAACGCGCGCCGTTGTCCAACCCCTTGATAAAGCGCTCTTGGGAAAAATCAAGCTGGCCAAGGGCGTAGAACGCGTAGAGCGCGACAACGACAAACAATAGCCGCGCCTGCCATGAGGCACGGAAAGGCTCGATCTTGCCACCAGCGAACGACGGAAACGGCTGAACACCGGGCTGGGTCATTGCAACCACCCCTCCCCGCCATAGATCAGTTTCAGGTGGTCATCGGTCAGTTGCTCGGGCGGACCATCGAACACCACACGTCCGCCAGTCATTCCGACAATCCGGTCGGCAAAGCGGCGCGCCAGATCGACATCGTGGATATTGACGAGCACCGGAATCGCGTTCTCCCGCCCCTGTGCCCGGAGCAATTCCATGATCTCCACCGAGGTCTTCGGATCAAGGGATGACGTCGGTTCATCCGCCAGCAACATCTCCGGGCGTTGCATCAGTGCACGCGCAATGCCGACACGCTGCCGCTGACCACCGGAGAGGCTGTCAGCACGCTGATTGGCAAACTCCGTCAGACCGATCACCGCCAACAGCTGATAGGCATGGGCGATGTCGTCCGACGAGAATTTCCGCATCCAGGCCTTGAATGGTCCGAGATAGCCGAGCCGCCCGGTCAGTAGGTTTTCCATGACGGTCAACCGTTCAACGAGGTTGTATTCCTGGAAGACCATCCCGATGCGGCGCCTTGCCTCGCGCAATTGCCGACCTTCGATGTGCGACAACTCTTCTCCCTTGAAGCACACCGAACCGTCGCTCGGATCGACGAGACGGTTGATGATCCGGATCAGCGTCGATTTGCCCGTCCCCGACGGCCCGATGATCGCCGTCATGCCTCGCTCCTCGAATTCGAGGTCGATGCCTTTCAGCACCGGGATGCCGGGTTTATAAGACTTGGTCAGCCCCCGGATGCTCAACACAGCTGTCATTCTCGATTCACCTCCTTGACGCACACCACCCGCATGTCATTATGCGTTACTTTTTCGCTTTCGCCTGTTCCGCCTCATAACCGGCGCGACTCAGGTTCTGACCGGCAGCCAGCGATACCTTGCGGACAACCTCCCAGTCTTTTTTGTAAGTGGCTGGCAGGAAACGGTCTCCCCCCAAGCCCTTGGCCATTTCCGGCGGGATCTTGTATTCAAGGAAGCAGGACTTGATTTTCTCCACCAGTTTCGGCTCCAGATCGTGCGCGTACGCATAGGAGTCAGTGGGGAATTTCTCGCTGACATACAGCGTGTTGAAATCTTCCGCCTTGACGACGCCTCGCTCGATCATGTGCTGGAGAACGTCGCTCGCCACGGGAGCGGCATCGTAATCGCCCGATTTCACACCAAACACGGATTGATCATGCTTACCGGAATAGACGACCTGATAGTCTTTCTCGGGTGTCAGCCCAAGCGCCGGGAACAGCGCGCGCGGCGCCAGATTGCCGGAGTTCGACGAAGGTGACGTATGAGCCACCTTTTTCCCTTTAAGATCAACCAGCTGTTTGTACGGACTGTCCTTGCGTACGATCAACTGGATCGAGACACCTTCCGGTCCCTTGGCCGTTCCGCGAATAGCGAACGGCACGGCGCCGGCGATGTTCACGGCGAAGTTGGTCGGCCCCGTCGAGAAAGCGGCGATATGCAGACGCCCCGAACGCATGGCCTCGATCTGCGCGGAGTTGGACTGGACAGAGAAAAACACCGTCTTTTTGCCAACACACTGTGACAAGTGCCCCATGAAGGGCTGGAACAGTTTCTCGTAGATGCTGGGATCCTCGACCGGCGTGAACGCGAACACCAACGTATTGGGATCGCGGAACTTCTTCGGATCGGCGGGTGGATCGGCGACCAGATCGTGATTCGCGTCGCAATACATCGTATCGAGGTCGCCACGGTTCGGGCAGTTGTCCTGTGCCTGTACCGCCAACGCCATCATCGCCAATCCCGCGCATGCCGCGATCCGCCGCGCCTGAAAAAACTTCGTGTAGTTCATTTTCGCCTCCATGTCCTTGTTCATCTGCAATGACTATTTCTTCGCCCGTGCCGCTTCTTCCTTGGCGCGTTCTTTCTCATACCCTGCCCGACCGTAGCTTTCGCCGGCCGTTTCGCCAACTTTGCGAACGATCGCCCATTCCTTGAGGTAAGTGATCGGCGCGAAATGCGTGGCGCCTTCCATCCCTTTCGACAATTCCGGATCGAATTTGTAGTCAAGCACACACTTCACGACCTTGTCGCGCAGTTCGGGTTCGAGGTCATGCGCATGGGCAAGGGAATTGACCGGAAATTTCTCGCTCGTAAAAATGATCCGGAAATCGTCTTCCTTGATCACGCCGCGCTTGGCCATCTGGTGAAAAATGTCCGAGGCCACCGGGGCCGCATCGTAATCCCCAGACTGAACGCCCATGATCGACTGGTCATGTTTACCCGAATACAGCACTTGGTAATCCTTCTCCGGGGTCACGCCCATGGCCGGGAACAAGGCTCGGGGCGCCGAATTGCCCGACGTCGACGATGGCGACGTGTGCGCCACTTTTTTTCCCTTCAGGTCGGCGATTTTCTGAATCGAACTATCCTTGCGCGTCACCACGATCAGATTGAAACCGTGCGGCCCCTTGGCATCGGCACGAATGGCGAAAGGCACGGCGCCGGCAACGTTGACGGCAAAATTGGTGGTTCCCGTGGAAAAGAACGCCAGATGAAGGCGCCCCGAACGCATGGCCTCAATCTGAGCCGAATTCGACTGAACCGAGAAGAACACTGTTTTTTTGCCAACGCACTGACCAAGATATTTGACGAACGGATCAAACACTTTTTCGTAGACCGAAGGGTCTTCCAGCGGTGTAAACGAGAACACCAACGTTCCCGGATTACGGAATTTCTTGGGATCGGTGGGCGCATCGGCTACCAAATCCTTGTTGGCGTCACAATACGCGACATCAAGATCGCCGCGATGCGGACAACTGTCCTGAGCCACCGCCAGGCCACCGAGCGTCGCCATCCCACAAACGGATGCCGCCAACAACTGACGGACAACCTGCCGCAAACCAAAAATTCGCATCATGCTCTCCCCATGTTTATCAAAACCAGCCGGCGTAATGCATCACTCAGTGCATCGCTGACACACCTGTCGACGAATCATCGGAAAGAATTCTATGCCGATGTCGATCGGCGGATTCAGCCATTTGGCACCCAGACTTGCGATTGGCTTTCCCCGGGCTTTCAGTTTGCTTTCATGAATACCGCACAAACCCGAACCTGCTGCTTTCCTCCCCCGTCGCAGTCCATTAAGCTATCGTTTTCCCCCGGCGAAACCGAAGACTTATGAGAATCCTCGTCGTTGAAGACGACCCCGATCTTTCACGCGCGCTGGTGCGTGCGCTGGACAAGCGCGGCTACGCGGTCACGCCGTGCGCGGATGGCGTGAAAGCTTTTCAGATCATCCGTCAGGGGCTCTTCGACCTGATCGTTCTCGATCTGAACATTCCCGGTGAAGATGGCCTGCATCTGCTGCAACGCATGCGCAACAATGGCATCGAAACTCCGGTATTGATCCTGACTGCGCGCTCTTCCATCGGTGACCGGATTGCCGGCTTGAACGCCGGCGGTGATGATTATCTGTCCAAGCCTTTCGATCTCGATGAGCTTGAAGCCCGAATCAAGGCCTTGTCGCGACGTTTCCGGGGCCTGGAAGAAAAAGAATTACGCTGTGGCGGACTGCGGCTTGATAGCGAGTCAGGAGTGTTCTACGTTCAAGGGGCACCGTTGGTGCTGACGCCACGCGAACAATCGATGCTGCAGGTGCTGATTGCCAAGCCGGGCTATGCAGTCACCAAGGAGCGGCTCTTCAGGATCGTGTTCAGCGGGGAAGAACAAACGCATGTCGAAGCCATCGAAGTCGTCGCCCACCGTCTGCGCAAAAAACTCGTCGGAACCGGAACCACGCTCATGACGCTCCGTGGTCTGGGCTATCTGCTTCGTGAGGCGTCCGCGACGGACGACGATTCTCTCGACGTTCCCAATTGATGTCACTCAGAACACCGCGCTCGATCCGCAGTTACGTTCAGGTCTGGCTGATCGTGCCGCTTGTCATCATTCTGGCGGTCAACACTTACTTTCTCTATCGCAGCGCCTTGCGCTCGGCCAATGTTGCCTATGACCGGACCCTGCTCGCCACCGCGCACGCGGTCGGCGATTCGGTCCGCTACGAAAATGGGGCCTACCACCTTTCGCTCCCGCTCGCCCTGTTCGAGATTTACGAAACCGACCAGTCGGGACGCTACTATTTCCGGGTCAGCACCTCGGACGGAAAAGTGATTTCAGGCGATGAGGATATTGCGCCCTTCAACGGCACCTTACCCAAGAACGCCACCTATCCAGCGGTTGTCCATTTCTACGAAGACACGTATCACGATGAGCCGATCCGCGTTGCGGTTCTGCTGCAGCCTGTCTTTTCCAGCGACGCGGCCGGTACGGTCATCATTCAAGTCGCCGAACCGATGAAGATCCGGGAGGAATCCGCGAACGAGATCCTTGAGGAAACGGTCTTTCGCCAAGGCGCCCTGATGATCGTGCTCTGCCTTGCGGTATATATTTCCGTCTCGCGTGCACTCCGGCCGCTGAACCAACTCAGCGCCGAACTCGATCACCGCTCGGCCGATGACCTCTCATCCCTGTCGCTGAACACCAACCTGCAGGAACTGCAGACCGTCGCCACGGCCATGGACCGGATGATGGCGCGCTTGGCACTTCTGATCAGTCACCAGAAGCGTTTCATCGCCAATGCTTCCCATCAGCTCCGAACACCACTGGCAGTGCTGAAGACCCAGATCCAATCAGGGCTACGAGGCGACATTCCCCCGGAGGCTGTGCTCTCGGAGATTTCAGAAACGGTAGAACGTACCATCAAGCTCGCCAATCAGATGCTGCTGCTCGCGAAAATCGAGCAACGGCAAAGCCAGGGCATTCAGGAACGCTGCCATCTCGGCAACCTGGCCCGCGAAGCCGCCGTGGTGCTCTCGCCGCTGATTGCCGCAAAAAACCTCGACTTTGAACTCAACAGCACCGAGTGCTGGGTACTGGGCGATGCTTGGCTCATCAGCGAACTGATTCAGAATCTGCTCAGCAACGCCATTCATCACACCCCGGCGGGAGGGCGTCTCGGCATCGAACTCGCAGCCAGCAACGGTACAGCAACGCTGCTCGTCTGGGATTCCGGCAAGGGGTTGAGCGAAGAACAACTGAACCATCTCGACCAGTTGTTCGAGCCCTTCTCAACCAGTTTTTCAACCCATGGCACTGGCTTGGGGCTTGCCATCGCCAACGGCATCGCAAATTCGCTCGGCGGGAAAATACGTCTCGACAACCGGACGGCCGACGGGCAAGTCGTCGGCCTCAAGGCGGAAGCAAGTTTTCCTTCCGCCTGATCGGCCCATTTGCGTTCAGCAGCGGAAGCGACTGACCAACTGATTCAGTTCGTCGGAAATCCGCTCCATGTCGGATGCGGTTTCGGCGTTGGCATTCATCGCTGCGGTAGTTTCCTCGACCATCGAAGCAATTTCCTCGACCTTCTGGGCTATGTTGTCACTGGCGACACTCTGCTCCTGCGTTGAATCGGCCACTTCGCGGATGCGATTCAAGGTAATCTCCGACGACTCCTTGATCTGCTGCAGCGAATCGGCTGCTTGTCTGGCTGCCGCCACGCCGGAATCCACCTGGGGCAGCGCCGCATCCATGACGCCCGCGACCTGCACGGTATCCGATTGGATGCCAGAGATCATCTCCTCGATCTCGACGGTCGCCGAGGACGTACGCTCCGCAAGCTTGCGCACCTCGTCGGCCACGACCGCAAAACCGCGCCCCTGCTCACCCGCACGCGCGGCCTCGATAGCAGCATTGAGCGCCAGCAGATTGGTCTGCCCGGCAATTTCCTTGATCACGCCGGCGATCGTCGAAATCTGGTTGGCACGATCTTCGAGTTTGCGTACGCGCGTGGCAGCATCGCTGACGACCGAAGCGATACTGTTGATCTCCTGACTGGCCTTCTGTACCCGATCAAAGCCTTCTTCAGAGAGCTTCACCGAGTTGACCGAGTTCTGCTGCGATTCACGTGCATTATCCGATATGTGGTTAATGCTGACGGTCAGTTCCTCAATGGCAGCCGCCATCGCAGACGTCGCATCCGATTGTTTTTGCGAGGCAATGGCCACTTCGCGCGAGGCCGTGTTGATGTGGTCGGCGCCCTTCGAGAGATTGCCGGAATTAACCCCGATCTCATTCACCATCTTGCGCAGCGAACGCACCATGTTGCCCATCGAATCGAGCATGCTGCCTTTCGTCACCTGCGGCATCTCGCCGCTGAGATCACCTTCGGCCACGCGCGCCATGAACTGGATGGCATCGGACGGTTCTCCACCGACCTGTCGGATCACCCCCCGGGCAATCGTGTAACCCAGCCAGGCGATCACGGCAAGCAAGCCCAGTGAGATGGCCAAATCGGAGATCAGGCGCTCGCGAAATTCCCGTTCAATATCATCGACATAAACACCCGTTCCAATCATCCACGACCACGGCTCAAACAGTTTGACGTACCCCAGTTTGTCGATCGGTTCTTTCTGCCCCGGCCGTGCCGTGAGCGTATACACAAACGTCCCGCCTGGCTTGTTCTTGGCCGCAGCGACGAGATCACGAACCGTGTAGTTCCCCTTGGGATCCTTGACCGTATCAAACAAGGGCTTACCGATCCGATCCTTATTCACGTGATACACGCCGATACCTTCGGTCGTGTAGGAATAGACGTACTCCGACTTGCCGTCTTCGCCCCCATAGCGAACCATGGAAATCGCATCAGCCGCCGCTTTCTGGGCCTGCTCCCGGGTCATCTTGCCGGCCGCCTCCTGCGCCTGATAGGCGCCGAGCGTCGAATACACGCCTTCCAGAACCGACTGGATCGTATCTTTCTTCGAGTTGAGCAGATCGCGATGGGTCTTCATTGCAGACAGACCAGTCAGGATCAGCAAGCCCATCAATGCGGCCAACACCAGCAAGGCAATTTTTGTTTTCAGCTTCATTCGGTCAATCATCGTTCATCCCCCTTCTTGCGAAAACAGGCTGTTTCAATGATTCGAGTAAAGTGATCGACGCCTAACTGGCTGAACGGATTGCGACAAAGAAGGAAAAATACGGGAATCTGTACCAATCACGACATCACGCATCGAAGCATGATGGGTGAGAGCTGCGCTATTTGATTTTCGTGGCGTCGTAATTGCAAACATCCGGCACGACGCTGGATTCGGCGAAACGTTGCAGTTCGCCAAAATCGATGCGCTTGTTCCATAGCAGTGCTCGCCCGGCTCGCTGCTGCCCAGCCCACTCCGGATGCTGCCGCTTCATGTCGCGCATGAAAAGGGTAAATTCTGATTCGTACGGCATTGCAGTTCCCTTCGTGCCTCAGTGAATGGCAATCGGGCGGGTCGCACCAACGCAGAAATCG
>CAYUYI010000020.1:0-14450 GCA_964448995.1 uncultured Propionivibrio sp.
GAAGCCACTCAGACGCCGATTTCCCGCCGCTCTTTGCTTGGCCATTCGGCAAGTTTGGACGCCATCGACTGGCACAGACCGCCGACATACCGGAACGCACTCATTCAGCCCACCGAAGCCTTCGCCACACTCACTTCGGAAAAACGCCAATGACATATACCGGCAACCCATCAACGGAGCCAGCGGCGCAACAAAAATTGGAATTGACTGATTCGCTGTCGATCGCGCCACTATTCTTCTTTGACGCGCGATACCTAGACTTGTTTTGGTGCCGACGATGAGACTCGAACTCATACGACCGAAGTCACTACCCCCTCAAGATAGCGTGTCTACCAATTTCACCACGTCGGCACTTCTCAACCACCAGGCTGGGCGGCAATTCTTGAGGGGAACCGCCCTGCCAGAAAACCAAACTACTTCGGAATATCCTTGGTCTTCGAACCGGATTCCGCAGGAATACCGGCCTTGTCAGCACCCGACGAACCCGGTGCCGAAAGAGGCTGCGATTGTACAGTATCCTGCATCACGCTGCCAGTGCTTTTTGGCTTATTCGATGCAATGAAAGCCAAAGACAGGCTCGTCACAAAGAAGACCGCCGCCAGCACGGCTGTCGTCCGGCTCAGAAAGTTAGCCGACCCCGCCGAACCAAAAAGGCTACCCGACGCACCACTGCCGAACGCAGCCCCCATGTCAGCCCCCTTACCATGCTGAACGAGAACCAGTCCGATAATCCCGATGGCCGAGACAACGTGCACCAGCAAAATAAACGAAAAGAAATATTCCATATTGTTAACTCTTTATTTGGCAACCGCCGCACGGCAAATCGCCAGAAAATCGGCCGCCACCAGCGAGGCACCACCGATCAAACCACCATCGATATCCGGCATGCCAAAAAGCTCTTCTGCATTCGAAGGCTTGACGCTGCCGCCATAAAGAATCTGCACTCCTTCAGCCACCTTGGCGTCAAGAGCGGCGACTTGTGCGCGAATGGCCGCATGCACTTCCTGCGCCTGCTCACTGGTGGCCGTCTTACCGGTTCCAATCGCCCACACCGGCTCATACGCCACCACCGCGTTCGCCAGCGCTGCCACGCCAACGCGATCAAGAACCGCCGCCATCTGCTTGGCGACGACCTCGGCCGTTTTCCCCGACTCGCGCTCGGCCAGCGTTTCGCCAACGCACAACACCGGACGCAATCCCGCAGCGAGGGCAGCCGCAAACTTCTCGGCCACCAGCGCGTCGCTTTCACCATACAGTGCGCGCCGCTCGGAATGCCCGACCAACACGTACTGACAACCAAAGTCCTTCAACATGGCCGCACTGACTTCGCCAGTGAACGCCCCACTTGCCTTCTCGCTCAGATTCTGTGCGCCCCAGGCGAGCGGCCCACCGGTCAACGCGGCCTGCGCCTGCGCCAGATAAGGAAACGGGACGCAGACGGCAACCGCCACGCCACGCATTGCGCCAACTCCGGAGACAACCTCCTGAAGAAGTTGCTGGTTGGTCGCCAACCCGCCATTCATCTTCCAGTTACCCGCTACGAACTTTTGACGCATGGATCACCTGCCGAAAAAAAAGAGGATTATACCGATGCGCGCCAAATACGGTCAATGCGGGCGACGGCTCAAAGAGGTCAAGAACCGTTCCGCCTCAATCGCCAACCGCCTCGCACACGATGGCTGCCAAGGCTTCGGCTGCATCGCGCACCTTCTTTTCGTCGCGCCCCTCCACCATGACCCGCAATAGCGGCTCGGTACCGGAAGCGCGCAACAACACGCGCCCTTCGCCACTCAACCTCGCCTCGATGTCGCGCTTCGCGGCGACAATGGCCGGATTCTCGGTCCAGACGAACCCCTTGCTCAACGGCACGTTGATCAGCACCTGCGGATAGAGCGTCATACCGCCGAGCAGACCACCAAGATCGCCACCTTCCTCACGCAGCGCTGACAGCACCTGCAAGGCCGAGACGATGCCGTCGCCGGTCGTATGCCGATCCAGACACAGGATGTGACCGGAATTCTCGCCGCCAAACAGCCAGCCCTTCTCGCGCAACATTTCCATCACATAGCGGTCACCGACGTTGGCGCGCGCAAATGGCACGCCAAGCGCTGCCAGCGCATGCTCGAACGCCAGATTGGTCATCAGCGTCCCGACCACGCCGGCCACCGGCCCCTTGCGCAGGCGGCTGCGCACGACGGCCAGCAGCAACTGATCGCCATCGTAGACCGTCCCATCTCCACCCACCATCATCAGGCGATCGGCGTCACCATCGAGCGCCAGGCCAAAGTCTGCCTGTCGCGCCAGCACCGCCTCGCGCAATGCCTTCAGCGACGTTGCGCCAACATCCTTGTTGATATTGAGCCCATTGGGTTCCACGCCAATCGTCGTCACCTCGGCACCGAGTTCGTGAAACACGTGCGGTGCAATGTGATAGGCCGCCCCATGCGCACAATCGATGACGATCTTCATGCCGCGCAGATCGAGATCGTTCGGAAACGTACTCTTGCAGAATTCAATATAGCGCCCGGCCGCATCGGAAATGCGTCGCGCCCGGCCGAGTTCCGCCGAAGCCACGCAAGCGATCGGTCCCTCCTCGATGCCGGCCTCGATCTGCGCTTCCAGGGCGTCGTCGAGTTTCGTTCCCTGCGCCGAGAAGAACTTGATCCCGTTATCGTAATAGGGGTTATGCGACGCCGAAATGACGACCCCGGCCTGCAGGCGCAGGGCACGGGTCAGGTAAGCCACCGCCGGTGTCGGCATCGGCCCGACCAGACAGACATCGACCCCGGCCGCCGAAAACCCCGACTCGAGCGCCGCCTCCAGCATATAGCCGGAAATCCGCGTATCTTTACCGATCAGCACGGCTGGGCGCTCTCCGGGCTTGAGATGGCCGCGCGCCGATTCGTCGGCCAGCAGCACTCGCCCCGCCGAATAACCGAGACGCATCACAAAATCCGGGGTAATCGGGAATTGCCCTACGCGCCCGCGGACGCCATCGGTTCCGAAATATTTCCTGCCCATCCTGATTCTCCTGCGGCCTCGATCGACCTTGCGAAAAGCCTGTCATTGTACTGAAACCTGCCTCGCCTAGACTACGCGCCGAAATCAAAAGGGAGAAACCACCATGCAGGCCATGATGATTCGGGCCGAGGGCGTACCGCATCCCCTCGTTCAGACTTCGGCCCCGAAAACATGCCCGGACATGACCGGCATGCTCGACGACATTCTCGAGAACCAGCGACTGACCGCGGTTTTCCAGCCGATCATTGACTTCAAAAACCACGCCTACATTGCCTTCGAAGGATTGATCCGAGGCCCCGCCGACACACCGTTGCACACGCCGAAAGCGCTGTTTGAGGCCGCCGAGCAATCCGGACGACGAAGACAGCTTGAACAAGCTTGCCGCGAGACGATCTTCCGCGACTTTGCCCAACGCAAACTGCCGGGCAAGTTATTCATCAATTCCAGCCCGGATTGCCTCGACGACGATCTCTTTTTCAACGGCAGCACCGTCGACCTGCTACACCAGATCGGCATCAGCCCGAGCCGTGTGGTGATCGAACTCACCGAGAATCAACGCATCAACGACTATCCGAACATGCAACAGGCGCTGGCGCATTACCGCAGCCTCGGCTACCGGATCGCCATCGACGACCTCGGCGAAGGTTTCGCCAATTTGCGCATGTGGTCCGAAATCCGGCCCGACTACGTCAAGATCGACCGGCATTTCATCCATGGCATTACCGAAGACACGCTCAAACATCACTTCGTCAAGGCCATGCAGAGCCTCGCGGAAAGCTGCTCGGCCCAGATCATCGCTGAAGGCATCGAGCGCGAGACCGACTGCCTGACCCTCCGCGACATGGGCATCGGCCTCGGGCAGGGCTATCTGATCGCCGTTCCGAGCAGCGAACCCCGCACACGCCCGAGCGAAAAGATCATCGCCACCATCAAGCAGCGCGGCATCATCGTCTTCCCCTCAACGCTCTCGCCACCGGCAAGCGTGACGGTGCGCAGTCTGATCCGGGCCGTGCCACCGGTTTCGCCGGATAGCTTCAACGACCATGTCTACGACCGTTTCGACAGCGACCCCGAGTTGATCTCGATGCCGGTGGTCACCGACGGCACCCCGCTCGGACTCATCAACCGCCATGAACTGATCGACCGCCTGTCCCGCCCCTACCGGCGCGAATTGTTCGGACGCAAGCCCTGTGCCCAGTTCATGGACCCCATGCCGCTGTGCATCGACGAAGACGCCTCGATCCAGGACGCGGCCATGACCGTCAGCCGCTCGGCACGACGGCATATCTACGACGGCTTCATCATCACGCGCAACGGCCACTACGTCGGCATCGGCAGCGCCCACGACCTGATGGGCATGATCACGCAAATGCAGATCCAGGCCGCACGCTACGCCAACCCGCTGTCACAGTTACCGGGAAACGTCCCCATCAACGAACACATCGACCGCCTGCTGGAACGCCGAATCGCCTTCCACGCCTGCTATTTCGACATCGACCACTTCAAGCCTTTCAACGACGTCTTCGGCTACCGCCGCGGCGACGACATCATCGTCCTGCTGGCGCAGACGCTGACCAGCGTCGCCGATCCGCGGGTCGACTTCTGCGGACATATTGGCGGCGACGATTTCATGGTGCTGTTTCAGAGCGAGGACTGGGCGGCGCGCTGCCAACAAGCCCTGGCGCGCTTCGACGCGCAGATCGCCGAACACGTGGCTGGCGAGGAGTTCGTCTCTGCCGGCGAAGTGCGTGGATATTTTGCTGAAAACCGGCGCGGCCAAACCGTCTTTTATCCCCTGCCCAGCCTCTCGATCGGCGCTGTGCCGGTTTCCGCCGACGGTTTCGACTCGCACCGCGAAATCTCCGCCGCCGCCACCGAAGCCAAAAAGAACGCAAAGAAAACACCGGGCAGCAGCCTGTTCATTGAACGGCGGATACCGCCGGCCGCCACATCCCGAACGTAGCCGCGGCAACTCGACCTGTCGCCGCGTTGCGGTGTCGCACGAACACGCCAGCCTGGAAGGCGCATCGATATTGGCTTACAGCCAAGCACCCGGCCAGAAGGCAATCAGGACGCGCCTTTCCGGCAGGTGCCGCCATACCCGCCCAGCCCCACCGGCACGACGCAGCGATCAGGCACCTACCAGGGCTTGGCGCGCGACAGAAAACGCTTGAGTTCGGGTTCAAGCGACGTCAGCAGCAGTTGCGTCCGCCCGGCAATCCAGCCCACAACCAGCGAATCGGGCGAGCGCCCCGGATGCAGGTCTTCGATGAGCCGCTGCGCCGTCACCTGATCGTTCAGACGCCCCAATTGTTCCTGAATCGCGGCGAGCGCCTGCAGATAGCCCGACACCCGCTTGCGTGGCAGGATCGGGGCAAAAAACTCCAGCGCGTAGCGCAGCTTCTTGAACTCGATGCGCAGGCGGTGGCGATGAGCGGCTTCCATCCGCCCCGGCTGGCGCGTCAATGCCGCAATGGCTTCCCAGCGCTTGCGCAGGCGTCGGGCGGCGAAATGGCGCAGATTTTCAGGGGCACGATCGCTGGCGTCACGCGCAATGGTCGGCTCCGCCTCACGCAGCAATGCGGCAGTAAACGCCAGCAACAGCCGGCTGTACTCGCGTTGCGACAGCGCGTCAGCCGCCGAACTGCCGGCCGCCTGTCGGCATTCTTCGGCACGCGCGCGCAGGTAGGCCAGATCGGCGTTGTCCGGAAAGACCTCTTCGAGCGGTTTCAGTGTCTCAGCCAAGAAGACATCCCAGTCGCGCGCGCCGCCAAGCTGCGCGGCCAGGGCTTTCCAGCGCGGCGGATATACGTCGAGAAAAGCCGGTGCGAGCAGCGGGGCGAAAAGACGAAACGCGGAACGCAGCCGACGGATGGCCACGCGCGCCTGGTGGATGTATTCCGGATTGTCGCCGGCAACGGCCCCTGCCTCGTTACGCTGTAGCTGCACCAGGCAAGTCGAGGCAATACTGCGAAACGCCTCAATCGATGTCATACGGCGCTCGATGGCCGCGCCAAAACCCTTGGCTGGCGCGGCGGTCGCTGCCATCGCGAGGGAATAGCCGCGTTCGGCCTTGCTGCGTATCTCCGGATGCAGTTGAAAGTCGGCGGCCAGCCCGATGGCCGCATCGAACAGCGGATCGGTGGAGACGCCTTCGACCAGTTCCAGCTCAAGCTCGCACAGATTCTCGGTGACCGTCGAGCGGTCAGCGGTCAGCCTGGTCGCACTGATCTTGCCGCGATCCAGCGCCAGTTCGATCGCCGATCCCGGCGTCTTCAGCAACCATGCCGTCCGAGTGAAATCCGTGGTGAATACGGGCAACAGGCGCTCCCGCCGCTCTTCGAGAAAGGCACGCAATTCGGGTAGATCGACGATGCCAAAATCGAACACGCCAGGGTGTGTCGGCGCTTCCCATTCGTGGCGCTGCGCCAACCCGCCGGCGCCCGCATCACCGCCCTTGACGGTCATCAACCACGTACTCCAGCCTTTGCGCCGCAGCCTGAGGGCAATGCCACGCGCCTTGAGTTCCAGACCCGGGGTGTCGTAATAGGTGTTGAACAGCCGTGATTTCTCGGGCGCAATGCCGGCAAGCACAGGATGAGCCGCCATGCGGCGCGCTTGGGCGGGCGTCAGCCGCAGCTTCAGTTCGATTTCGCAGGACATGGTTGAGCCGGATCAGATCCGGTGCCGAAAGCGATGCTTCAGGTTAGCAGAAAGCCATTCATTTGTCTTGCTTCCGGCCATGTCATCCGGATGCAGTTCAGAATGACGAATTGCTCAGGCGTTCACCAGCGCCCGCCAGACGGCCAGCGCATCGCGCGTCTCGCTCACGTCGTGCACGCGCAGGATATGCGCCCCCCGTTGGGCAGCGAGAAGTGCCGCCGCCACACTGGCGGAAAGACGGTCGGCGACGGCGCGCCCGGTGATTGCCCCCAGCATCGTCTTGCGTGACATCCCGGCCAGGAGGGGCAAGTCTTCGACACCGCACTCATCCAGCCGGCGCAGCAACTCGAGGTTGTGCTCGAGCGTCTTGCCGAAACCAAAACCCGGATCGAGCACCAGTCGATCCGCTGACACCCCGGCAGCAAGGCACTCCCGCACACGCCCGGCTAGAAATTCGCGCACGTCGCTGACAACGTCCGCGTAAACCGGGGCCTGCTGCATGGTCAGCGGCTCGCCCTGCATGTGCATCAGGCACACGCCACAGTCGCTGGCAGCAACAGCCTCGAGCGCTCCCGGCATACGCAGGGCGTAAATATCGTTGATCATCGATGCGCCGGCCGCCAGCGCCGCGCGCATGACTTCCGGCTTGTAGGTATCGACCGAAATCGGGACGCCACAGCCTTGCAGCGCTTTGAGCACCGGCAACAGACGGGCGAGTTCATCCTCGAGCGAAGTCGGAATCGCCCCCGGCCTCGACGACTCGGCCCCAAGATCGAGCATGTCGGCGCCGGCCGCGATCTGATGGTGGGCATGAGCGATGGCGCGTTCCGTATCATTGGCCAGCCCGTCGCCGGAAAACGAATCCGGCGTCAGATTGACAATCCCCATAATCAACGGACGATCGAGTGAAAAGGAAAATGCCCCGCAACGCAACATGCGATCCTCCCGAAAATGGAAACGGGGGAGTTGCCTCCCCCGTCGTCGATTCCGAACGATTCCTAAGCCGTCGCTTCGGTCGTCGGCGCCGCATCCGCTGGCGCATCCGGCGTTCCGGACGGCTTTAACTGCGACGGCTTCGGCGGCCGCGGCGGCTTGCCGGCCATGATGTCATCGATCTGCTCGGCATCGATGGTTTCCCATTCGAGCAGCGCGGCCGTCATCGCTTCGACCTTGTCACGGTTTTCTTCGAGCAGCTTGCGCGCAAGCCCGTATTGTTCGTCGATGATGCGGCGGATTTCGGCATCAACCTTCTGCATCGTCGCTTCCGAGACGTTCTTGTGTGTCGTCACCGAGCGACCAAGGAATACTTCGCCTTCATTTTCGC
Source organism: uncultured Propionivibrio sp. (assembly GCA_964448995.1). Lineage (GTDB taxonomy): Bacteria > Pseudomonadota > Gammaproteobacteria > Burkholderiales > Rhodocyclaceae > Propionivibrio. The sequence goes on from CAYUYI010000020.1 coordinate 8,009, forward strand.
CGTAGACCATCGGACCCAACGCATCGGACATGCCGTAGCGCGTCACCATGTCGCGCGCCATTTGTGTCGCGCGCTCGAAATCGTTCGAAGCGCCGGTCGTCATCTGGTTCATGAACAGCTCTTCAGCGATGCGTCCACCAAAAAGCACGGCAATCCGGCTCATCAAGTATGTCCGGTCATACGAATAGCGATCTTCTTCGGGCAACTGCATGGTCAGCCCAAGCGCGCGTCCCCGCGGAATGATCGTCACCTTATGCACTGGATCGGACTTGGGCACCAGCTTGGCCACCACGGCATGGCCGGATTCGTGATAGGCCGTATTACGCTTTTCTTCATCATTCATGACCATGCTGCGACGCTCGGCGCCCATCAGGATCTTGTCCTTGGCCTTCTCGAAGTCTTCCATGTCGACCAGCCGTTTGCCGCCACGCGCCGCGAACAAGGCAGCTTCATTCACCAAGTTGGCCAGATCGGCACCCGACATTCCCGGCGTACCCCGGGCAATGATGTCCGCCTTGACGTCCGGCGCCAGCGGCACCTTGCGCATGTGCACGATCAGCACCTGTTCACGGCCACGGATATCCGGCAGCGGCACGACCACCTGACGGTCGAAACGGCCCGGCCGCATCAACGCGGGGTCCAGGACATCAGGACGGTTGGTTGCGGCGATGACGATAATGCCCGTACTCCCCTCGAAGCCGTCCATCTCGACGAGCATCTGGTTGAGCGTCTGCTCGCGCTCGTCATTGCCGCCACCGAGGCCGGCGCCGCGCTGGCGGCCGACCGCATCCAACTCGTCAATGAAAATGATGCACGGGGCATGTTTTTTGGCGTTTTCAAACATGTCGCGCACGCGCGCGGCACCGACCCCAACAAACATTTCGACGAAATCGGAGCCGGAAATCGAGAAGAACGGCACCTTCGCCTCACCGGCAATGGCCTTGGCCAGGAGCGTCTTACCCGTCCCCGGATTACCGACGAGCAGAACGCCTTTCGGAATGCGTCCGCCGAGTTTCTGGAACTTCGACGGATCACGCAGGAAATCGACGAGTTCGGACACTTCTTCCTTGGCTTCGTCGCAGCCGGCAACATCGGCAAACGTGACGCTGTTACTCGATTCATCAAGCAACCTCGCCTTGCTCTTGCCGAACGAGAATGCACCACCCTTGCCGCCGCCCTGCATCTGGCGCATGAAGAACACCCACACGCCGATCAGCAAAAGCATCGGGAACCAGCTGACAAACAGATTCATCAGGAAGGATTGTTCTTCTTCCGGCTTGGCTTCGACCTTGACACCGTACTTGAGCAGGTCGGACACCATCCACAGATCGGGCGGCGCATAGGAAGTAATCTTGCGCCCGTCACTCGTCTGCGCCTTGAGCATGCGACCTTCAATCACGACCTTGGAGATGGTGCCGCGCGTGACTTCGTCCATGAACTGCGAATATTCCATGGTCGCTTGCGGCGTCTGGCGGGTATTGAACTGGTTGAACACGGTCATCAGGACGAGACCAATGACCAGCCAGACCGCCATATTCTTGAACATGTTATTCAATGCTAGACCTCATACACATCACGCCGGGACTCCCCGGAAAAACAGCATGAAAAGGAAGACTATTGTATCTCTTCCCGACGATTCCGACAGGACAACCCGTCCAAATGGCGCATCGGACCTGACTCGGCATCAGGCGGACTTCAAGCCTTTACCCAACAAATACACTTCAGCGCTACGATCCCGGGAGGCGTCGGGCTTACGCGTCGTCACCACCTTGAACACCTGCCGCATCTCGCGCACAAACTCTTCGTAACCATAACCCTGAAAAACTTTGACCAGAAACGCCCCCTCGGGTTTCAACCAAGCACGTGAAAACTCCAAACCCAACTCAGCCAGATGCATCACCCGCGCCTGATCCGATACCGGCACCCCTGAGATATTGGGGGCCATGTCGGAAAGAACAAGCCCGACCCGCTTTCCCGCTAGCAATATTTCAAGCTGTTTGAGCACACTTTCCTCACGAAAGTCCCCCAAAATAAAATCAACCCCGTGCAGGGGGTCCATTTCCAGCAAATCCAGCGCGATGATCCGTCCATGGCCCTTCAGTCGCTTTGCCACAACTTGCGACCAACCACCCGGCGCAGCACCAAGATCAACGACGACATCGCCGGGACAAATCAGCCGGTCGCGATCATCGATTTCCATGAGCTTGTACGATGCCCGTGAACGGTATCCCTCGGCCTTGGCACGCTGCACAAAAGGATCGTTAACATGTTCCTGCATCCAGGCCTTGCTGGTTCGGGTTCGTTTCATCGCCTAAAGCCGGTAAAATAGCGGTTTAATTAGGATTTTCCGCATGCTTGACATCACCTCAGAAGAACGCCGCGCCCTGCGCGCCCGCGCCCACGCGCTCAACCCGGTCGTCGCCATCAGCCAGAACGGCTTGTCCGATTCGGTATTGCGCGAAATCGCACACAGTCTCGACAGCCATGAACTGATCAAAATCCGGATCTTCAACGACGACCGCGAAGAACGGGAAAGCTATCTGAAAACCATCTGCGATCAACTCGGCGCAGCGCCGGTACAGCACATCGGCAAATTGCTCGTAATTTGGCGCCCGGCGCCGGAAGAAACCTCGACGACGAAATCCCGCCCGGCACCGCGTCGTCGGGCCGCACCGCGCAAGACCAAACGTAGTCATCAGGTTTGATCACTGCGCCCCGCCTGATTGTTGGCGCAGATTACTCGTACCGCACATCCAGCACTTCATACTCGCGCAGGCCGCCCGGGGCCTGCACCTGAGCGATATCGCCCGCATATTTGCCGATCAGCGCGCGGGCAATCGGGGAATTGACCGAAATCTTCCCTTTCTTGATATCCGCCTCATCCTCACCGACGATTTGATAGGTTACCTGATCGCCGGAATCCTGGTCTTCGATGTCAACAGTCGCGCCAAACACGCAGCGCCCATCGGCATCGAGCAACTTCGGATCGATGATCTGGGCGTTGGACAGCTTACCTTCGACTTCCTTGATGCGGCCTTCGATGAACGCTTGCCGCTCCTTGGCCGCGTCGTATTCGGCATTTTCCGAAAGATCGCCGTAAGACCGCGCTTCGGCGATTGCGGCGATCACATTCGGGCGGTCAACGGCCTTGAGATGCTGGAGTTCGGCGCGGAGTTTCTCGGCGCCGCTGATCGTCAATGGGACTTTATTCATTGTTCTCACACCAAAGTAAAACCGCCGGCCCGCACACAACGGGGTTTCCGGCGGCCTGAAGATTGTTAGACGAGTTGTGCGTGTAGTGTCTGCAACGGATAGACAACGAGATCACCACGATTCTTGATCCCCACCGAGGCCGCCTCCCCCCCCCAAATGGTGGTGTACAGCGTTACCCGGGCCGCCTGGGCGGTGACGCGAATCGCACGGGAATCGTTGATCGCCTTGCGCTTTTCTTCCACCGTGTTGATGATCAGGGCCACTTCGTTGTTCTTGATCATATCCACGATATGCGGACGACCTTCCGTCACCTTGTTAACCAAGGTCACCGGTATGCCGGCCGACGAAATCGCCGCCGCCGTACCACGCGTCGCCAACAGGTGAAACCCGCACTCGTGCAGGTCGCGAGCGATCGCCACCGCTTGCTTCTTGTCGGAATCCTTGACGCTAATGAAGACCCTCCCGGACTCCGGGAGTTTGACGTTCGTCGCCATCTGGCTCTTGACGAACGCTTCCTCAAAGGTTGTGCCGACCCCCATGACTTCGCCGGTCGATTTCATTTCCGGCCCGAGAATGGTATCGACACCGGGGAATTTATTGAACGGGAAGACGGCTTCCTTGACCGAGAAATACGGCGGGATCACTTCGTGCGTAACGCCCTGACTCGCCAGCGAGCGGCCAGCCATGCAACGCGCGGCAATCTTAGCCAGCGGCAAGCTGGTCGCCTTGGAAACGAAGGGCACCGTACGCGAGGCGCGCGGATTGACTTCCAGCACATAGACCACGTCGTTCTGGATGGCGAACTGCACGTTCATCAGGCCACAGACATTGAGCCCTTTGGCCATCAACTTGGTCTGGCGACGCAGTTCGTCCTGGATTTCCTTCGACAAAGAATACGGCGGCAACGAACAGGCTGAATCGCCCGAATGCACGCCGGCCTGTTCGATGTGCTCCATGACGCCGCCAATAATCACCTGTTCCCCGTCGGAAAGCGCATCGACATCGACTTCGCAGGCATCGTTGAGGAAGCGGTCGAGGAGCACCGGTGAATCGTTCGACACCTTGACCGCCTCGCGCATGTAACGCTCGAGGTCGCGCGGCTCGTGCACGATTTCCATGGCGCGACCGCCAAGCACATACGACGGACGAACCACCAGCGGATAACCGATCTCTTCGGCCAGGCGCAATGCGTCCGGCTCGGTACGTGCCGTGCGGTTCGGCGGCTGCTTGAGGCCGAGATCATTCAAAAGTTGCTGGAAGCGCTCGCGATCTTCGGCGGCGTCAATCATGTCCGGACTGGTGCCAATGATCGGTACGCCATTGGCCTCCAGATCGCGCGCCAGCTTGAGTGGCGTCTGGCCGCCGAACTGCACGATCACGCCGACCGGTTTCTCGATCGCGACGATTTCGAGCACGTCTTCAAGCGTCAGCGGCTCGAAATAGAGGCGATCCGACGTATCGTAGTCGGTCGACACGGTTTCCGGATTGCAGTTGACCATGATCGTTTCATAGCCGTCCTCGCGCATGGCCAAGGCCGCATGTACGCAGCAGTAGTCGAACTCGATGCCTTGCCCGATACGGTTCGGTCCGCCACCGAGGACCATGATCTTTTTCTTGTCGCTTGGATGAGCCTCGCATTCCTCTTCGTAAGTCGAGTACATGTAGGCAGTGCTTGTCGAGAACTCGGCAGCACAGGTATCGACCCGTTTGTAGACCGGGCGGATGCCAAGCAAGTGGCGACGTGCGCGCACCTGTGCCTCATTCGTATTCAGCAACTTGGCCAGACGACGGTCGGAGAAACCCTTGCGCTTCAGTTCGCGCAGCGTCGGCGCGTTGATATCGTTGAGCTTCATGTCGTCAAGCTGCATCTCGACCTTGACGATGTCCTCGATCTGCGCGAGGAACCACGGATCGATGCGCGTGAGCTGATGCACTTCGTCGAGTGTGAAGCCGTTCTCGAAGGCATCGCCGACGTACCAGACACGTTCCGGCCCCGGCTCGCCGAGTTCTTTCTCGAGTTCTTCGCGATCGGTCGTCCGCTGGTTCATGCCGTCGACACCGACTTCCAGCCCACGCAGCGCCTTCTGGAACGATTCCTGGAAGGTCCGGCCAATCGCCATGACTTCGCCAACCGACTTCATCTGCGTGGTCAGGCGCGAATCGGCGGTCGGGAATTTCTCGAACGCGAAACGCGGCACCTTGGTCACCACATAGTCGATCGACGGTTCGAACGAGGCCGGCGTCTTGCCGCCGGTAATCTCATTGGCCAGTTCGTCGAGCGTATACCCCACCGCCAACTTGGCCGCCACCTTGGCGATCGGGAAGCCGGTCGCCTTCGAGGCCAGGGCCGAGGAGCGCGAAACGCGGGGGTTCATCTCGATGACGATCATGCGCCCGTCGGCCGGGTTGATCGCGAACTGCACGTTGGAACCGCCGGTATCGACGCCGATTTCGCGCAACACGGCAATCGACGCGTTACGCATGATCTGATATTCCTTGTCCGTCAGCGTCTGCGCCGGCGCCACGGTAATCGAATCGCCGGTATGCACGCCCATCGGATCGAGATTCTCGATCGAACAGACGATGATGCAGTTGTCCTTGCGGTCACGGACAACCTCCATCTCGAATTCCTTCCAGCCGAGCAGCGACTCTTCGATCAACAACTCGTGCGTCGGCGAAGCTTCGAGACCGCGTTTGCAAATCTCGACGAACTCTTCCTGGTTATAGGCGATGCCGCCACCCGACCCCCCCATCGTAAAGGACGGGCGAATGATCGCCGGAAAGCCCAGTGCCGCCTGGACCTGCTGCGCCTCTTCCATACTGTGGGCGATCGCCGAACGCGCCGAGCCAAGACCAATCTTGGTCATCGCCTCCTTGAATTTCTGGCGATCCTCGGCCTTGTCGATGGCCGCTTCCGATGCCCCGATCATCTCGACACCGTATTTTTCCAGCACGCCGTGATGCGCCAGATCTAGCGCGCAGTTCAGCGCCGTCTGCCCCCCCATGGTCGGCAGCAACGCATCGGGGCGCTCCTTCTCAATGATCTTCTCGACAACCTTCCAGTTGATCGGCTCGATGTAGGTCACATCGGCCATCTCCGGATCGGTCATGATCGTCGCCGGGTTCGAGTTCACCAGGATGACGCGGAAACCTTCCTCGCGCAGCGCCTTGCATGCTTGCGCGCCGGAATAGTCGAATTCGCAGGCCTGACCGATGATGATCGGACCGG
>CAYUYI010000021.1:0-14281 GCA_964448995.1 uncultured Propionivibrio sp.
CATCGCCACCGGCAATGCCGAGCTCGGCTTCGTCGCCCTGTCGCAGGTGATGAAGGACGGCAAGATCGCCGAAGGCTCGGCCTGGGTCGTACCCGCCAGCCTGCACCAGCCGATCCGCCAGGACGCCGTGCTGCTCGAAAACGGCAAGGACAAGCCGGCGGCGGCCGCGCTGTTGAAATATCTGGGCGGCGAAAAGAGCAAAGCCATCATAAAATCCTACGGCTACGAGTTCTGACCTCTGCCCTCCAAACTCATTACCCCCTCGAATATGATGCTCAACGAAGGCGACCTTCAGGCCATCTGGCTCACCGTCCGCTTGGCGGTGACGGTTACGGCAATTTTGCTGCTGATCGGCACGCCGATCGCCTGGTGGCTGGCACGTTCAAAAGCCTGGTGGAAAGGGCCGATCGCCGCCGTGGTGGCCATGCCTTTGGTCTTGCCCCCCTCGGTGCTCGGCTTCTACCTGCTGCTGGCCATGGGACCGCACGGTCCGATCGGTCAGCTGACCGAGGCGCTGGGGCTCGGGCGCCTGCCGTTCACTTTCTGGGGGCTCGTGGTCGCCTCGGTGTTCTACTCGCTGCCGTTCATGGTGCAGCCGCTGCAAACCGCGTTCGAGGGCATCGGCGAGCGGCCGCTGGAAGTCGCCGCGACGCTGCGTGCTTCGCCGCTCGACGCATTCTTCAGCGTCGCCGTGCCGCTCGCCCGGCCAGGCTTTCTCACTGCCTCAATCCTGACCTTCGCCCACACCGTCGGCGAGTTCGGCGTGGTGCTGATGATCGGCGGCAACCTGCCGGGCGTGACGCGCGTCGCCTCAGTGCAGATTTACGACCATGTCGAAGCCCTGGAATACGCGGCCGCGCACCGTCTGTCGGCGGTGATGCTGATCTTCTCCTTCCTTGTCCTGCTGGTGCTGTACGCCTGGCGACCGGGCATGAAGAAGGGAGTCTGAGATGAACGCAACGACGAAAGGAATCAACGCCCGCTTCCACCTCGACTGGCCCGGCTTCACCCTTGACGTCGACCTGACGCTGCCGGGCCGAGGCGTCACGGCCCTGTTCGGCCATTCCGGCTCGGGCAAAACCACGCTGCTGCGCTGCATCGCCGGGCTGGAGCGTCCATCGCTTGGCACGCTTACGGTCAACGGTGAAGTCTGGCAGGACGAACAACGCTGCTTGCCGACCCACCAGCGCCCGCTCGGCTACGTATTCCAGGAAGCCAGCCTGTTCCCGCATCTCTCTGTACTCGACAATCTGCGCTATGGGATGAAGCGCAGTGCCGCAGCACAACGGGTCAGCCTCGATCACGCCATCGCACTGCTGGGCATTGCCCCCCTGCTTGACCGCACACCGGATCGCCTCTCCGGCGGCGAACGTAGCCGCGTCAGCATCGCTCGCGCACTGGCCGTCAGCCCGCGTCTGCTCCTCATGGATGAACCGCTGGCAGCGCTCGATCATGACCGCAAGCAGGAAATCCTGCCCTATCTCGAACGTCTGCACGACGAGCTGGATATCCCGGTGCTCTATGTCAGCCATGCCCCGGACGAAGTGGCACGCCTGGCCGACCACCTTGTCGTTCTGCAAGCCGGGCGTGTCCTGGCTTCCGGCCCCCTTGGCGAGACGCTTGCCCGCATCGACCTGCCGATCCGCCTGGGCGAAGATGCCGGTGTCGTGATCGACGCACACATCGCCGAACGCGATACCGACTGGCATCTGGCCCGTGTCGAGTTCGCCGGCGGCAGCCTGTGGGTGCGCGACAGCGGGTATGGACTTGGCCGACCGGTCCGCGTACGCATCCTCGCCCGCGACATCAGCATCGCCCGCGAAAAGATCGAACACACCAGCATCCAGAATATTCTCCCCGCCCGCATCACTGCCATCGGCAACGATACCCACCCGGCCTTGGCGCTCGTGCGCATGAATGTCGGCGCGGCTCCGCTGATCGCCCGCCTGACCAAACGCTCCGCGGCACAACTCGACCTCAGGGAAGGCATGGCTGTCTGGGCACAGATCAAGGCCGTTGCACTGATTGGATAAACATGGACGTACAAATCGACTTCGCCACCGACGACGATCTGGAACCGATGGCCGACTTGCTGGCCGAACTGTTCACGCTCGAAAGTGACTTCCGCCCCGACCGCGACAAGCAACTTGCCGGCCTGTACCTGATTCTGGAGAATCCGATGGTCGGGCAATTGTTCGTCCTGCGCAGCGAAGGAAAAGTCGCCGGCATGGCCAATGCGTTGTTCACCGTCAGTACCGCCGAAGGACGTCGCGTCGTGTTGCTTGAGGACGTGATTGTCAAACGCGACTATCGCGGGCGCGGCCTCGGCCGAAAGCTCGTCGAGCACATTCTGGACTGGGCCGCTGCCCACGGACTACCGCGCATCACGCTGCTCTCCGACAAGGAAAATCGGCCAGCGCTGACCTTCTACGAACACCTCGGATTCGAACACTCAGCGATGAAAGTCCTCCGTCGCTCGACTCGAACGCCCCCCAGGCTCAGGTCTCCCAGCACTTCCTAAGTACGGAGATCATGCCGATGGTCGCCGGACTCGATTCATCTCCGACCCGATAGACAAAGACCATCTGGCTCGACAGGCTGACATGCGGCCAGATGAAATACTCCCCACCCGCGGCCATCGAGGTCGCCACCTCCTCGCGCATCAGCGCCAGACCCAGCCCCGATCGCACCATGCCTTCGATCGCCGCGAGGTGGTCACATTCGATCACGACATTCGGCGTCACGCCCTGATTAGCGAACATGGCGTTCTGGATGGTACGCACGTGGCTACGCGGCGGTGGCGAAATCCAGGGCATCGCCGCCACATCGCGCCAACCGGCCTTGCCCAGCGCCTCGGCGAAGGCCATCGGCGCCAGCACGACGTAATTCACGGTCCGCAACCGCACCGACGCAAGCTCCGACGGCACCTGATCGACAACGCAAAAGCCGGCATCGCACTTTGCCGAGATCACCCGTTCGATCACCTCCTCGGACGAACAGTTGGTCGTCTTCAACTGCAACAGCGGATACGCGGTGCGCAGGCCACGCAAGAAGTTGCCGATCCGCTGGAATTCGACATCATCCACCAAGGCGAAATTGAGGCTGCCGGTCACCTCCCCCTTGATCGCCCGGGCGTGGCTCAGCAGCAGATTGAAGTCCGACAGAACACGCTCGGCATCGATCAACAAAGATTCGCCAACCTTGGTCAACTCGATGCGGTTGCCGGTGCGCTGGAAGAGGGCAACACCTAGCTCCTGCTCCATGCTGCGGATATGGCCGGTCACCGCCGGCTGGGTCAGGTGCAGGGTTTCCGAGGCACGTGTGACGTTACCCAGTCGGGCGACCGTCACGAACGAGCGAATCCTCAGAATATCCACTCAGCGCTCCTGACCACAAGACCGGCTCAGCCCACCTGCGGGCCGTCGTTGCCGGCGAGGATTCTGGCCCGTCCCAGAGCCAGCGGAATCGGTGAGCGGCCTAGACATTCACGAACCTGAGCTGGCTGATTTCAATACCGAGCAGGACGTCGCTGCCAGCAGGCATCGGCAAGGTCGCCTTGCGGTGCGGCAAGTCGCACACCACCGTTTCCCCGGCGACCGAAACGCTGTAGCGCAGATAACCGCCACGAAACTCGCTGCGCACGATCTGCCCGTTCATCCAGATCGAATCGGTATCGTTGACCGCGCTATCGTACGGGGCGAAGCGGACGGAGGTCGGACGGAAGCAGGCGACAGCCGGTCCGAGCGCCGGCGTATGGAAACCGTCATAAAGCGGGATGGCGCCGGTGGCCACTGAGCGGAATAACGGCACACCGGAAGCATCTTCGGCCACCTCGCCGGAAATCAGGTTCGCCGTTCCGACCGACCCGGCCACGAAAGCATCGGCCGGATAGTCATAAAGCGCGGCGGGTGATCCGACCTGGCAAATCCGGCCATCGCGGATCACGGCGATCCGGTCGGCCACACTGAGGGCTTCTTCCGGATCGTGCGTCACCATGATCGTGGTGATCTTGAGTTGCCGCTGCAAGGCCAGAATGTCGCCCCACAGATGTGTCCGGAAGGATTGATCCAGCGCCGACATTGGCTGGTCGAGCAGAAGAATGCGCGGTTCAACGATCAGCGCCCGAGCCAGAGCCACCTTCTGCTGCTGCCCGCCCGAAAGTTCCCCCGGAAACTTGCCGGCCAATTCCGAGAGCCCGACCGTGGCGAGCATGAAGCCAACCTTTTCATCGGCGACTGACGCCGGAACCGACCGCCGCTCGAGCCCGTACCGGACATTCGCCGCCACGGTCAGGTGCGGCCATAATCCCAGCCCCTGAAACACCATGCCGACACCACGCCGTTGCGGCGGCTTGGCGGTTACCGGCTCGCCATCGATCAGCAGTTCGCCGCGATCGGGCGTTTCGAGACCGGCGACCACACGCAGAAACGACGTCTTGCCCGCACCGGAGGGACCGAGCAGGCAGAAGAATTCGCCAGATTCGATACGCAGATCGATGTCCGAGAGAATCCGCTTCGGCCCATAGGAGAGCGACACGCCTTGTGCCTCGATCGTCGACTGTTTCAAAACCAGCATCATGCCACTCCGCAAAACGCCCGCCTGTCACGCGGGCCAATCAATCACCCACCCGCATCTACCCGCGCAAACCGTCTTTCTGCACCAACACGACGGCAGACTTCAGATCGCTCAGCACGCCCCCCCATCCCGGCACACGCTGCTGCCGTTCGACCAGCCGCCATCCGGCGAACAGGACGACGACGATGCACGCCGCCAGCACGACACCATAGGCCATGCCAACGCCGAAATCGCCGATGCCGATCCGGTCGATCATGTAGGTCGTCGCCACCTGATTCTCGGCCGACGACAGCAACAGGACCGAGCCCAGCATCGTCATCGAACGGACAAATCCATAGGCAACGCAGAGAACGAAGACCGGTCGCAGCACCGGCGCCACCACATGCAGGAAAGTCGCCCCGGTGCTCGCCCCCGACAATCCCGACATTTCCAGTTGGGCGGCATCGAGGCGACGCAAGGCGACAATGCCAAAACGCAAGCAAACCGCAAGATTACGGATCAGCATCGCGAGCAGGATCATTACCCAGGCACCGGCGTCGGACAAACCAAGGCCACCGAACGCCAGCATGAATCCGGCGCCGATCACCACGCTGGGCACCGACAGCAGATATGCCGACACGCCTTCGACGGTCCGCGCCGCCGCATGCCCGACATGACGCATGATCCATACCATCATCATGCCAATGGCACTACCTACCGGCGCCACGAGGAAAGCACAGCACAAGCTGGCGATCAGGGACTCCCATCCCGAACCGTCAAGCGACAGTCCGCCCGCCCCCCAGGCCACCCCGAAGCCCCGGGAAAAATTGTCGAGCGTCCACGCGCCGGTTGCGGCGCCGCCTTCGGAAAACGCGCCGACGGCGATCAAGGCATAAACCGTCAGCAACAACAGCACGGTCAGCACCAGCAATGCGCCACTCACCGCGCGCAGTGTTTTCGGCAATTCGCAGCGGCCGCCGCTTTCGACCACGACACGGGTGATCGCTCCGCCGGTTCGCGTCACCAGCGAATCCTTGAGCGCCGCCATGGCCAGGGCGATCGCCACCAGCAACAAGGCCGGCACGCCGGTCATCTCGCCGGTCGCCAGTTCGCCGCTGCTCGAATAGAACAACTCGGTCGACAAGACCCGCAACTTGCCGCCAATGATCAGTGGATTGCCGATATCCGACAGGGTTTCGACAAAAATCACGAGCATCGCCACGGCCAGCGGATCACGCAACGCCGGCAGAACGACCGTGCGTAATACATCACCATTCGAAGCGCCGAGATAACGTGCCGCATCAATCTGCGAGCGCCCGACGGAATCAAGCGCGTGCAACACCAGGAAGTAGGCCAGCGGAAAAAACACCACAACCTGCGCCATCATTACGCCGACGGGGCCGAAGAACCAGCGTGAACTGGCAAAGCCGAACAGCGCATCGACAGCGATGCTGACCAGCCCTGCCCTGCCGAACAACTGAGCAAGACCGAAACCGATCAGGAAGGGCGGCGTAATCATCGGCAGACACACCAGTACGGCCACCCACTTGCGCAACTGCCTGCTGCTTTGATGCACGTACAACGCCAGCGCGCTGCCGAGCAAACCAGCCAGCAGCGCCACGCCGGATCCCAGCGCGAGGGAATTGATCGCCGAGCCACACCCGCCCCGTCCAACCAGGCAACCAAGACTCCAGTAGCGCGTCGAGAACAGGCTGTCGACGCCGGACAGCAGGCCGCCCGGCCCTGCGATCGCGCCCATACCACCCATGCCACGATTCCAGACGAGGCTCCAGGCATAGGCCACGGGCATCGCCACGAAAACAATCAGAAAGGCCAGCCACACGCTCGCCGCCAGCGCCCCCCCGGGATGGGTGCGGTGTCCCCACACGGCGTGCCGGTGACGCTCTCCGGAATCGCTCAGCAGCAGGAACAGCGCGCCCAGCGACAAGAGCGGGAGAAGCACGGGCAAGGCATAGACATCAAGATCGGTGAGCGATGCGCGGCGTATTTCCGGCAATGATCCGAAGAAAACGAGAACCGAGCCGAACAGCCAGCAGACTGCCCCGGCGCCACGCCAGGCGAGGCTCGTTTCGCGATGATGCGAAAATAGCCCGTTGAGAAACCAGAGCAGAAACCCGGAAGCCAGCACCCATTCGCCCATCCGACGCAACACCCCGAAGGCCAGAATCATTTCCGGAACGTATTCGAGCGTCGTCTGGTGCAAACCGGTCGCCAGCACCATGCCGGGCAGCGTTACCCCCCCGGCTGCGGCCATCCACCGGATGATCGTGGCCATTGTGACCGGACTGCCGTTCATTCTGGCCGCCTCATTCGTTGCCCGGCACATTGACTTCATTGATCCAACGCGTCAGCAGACGTTTTCTCACGTCGGACGAACCGAAGCGACGATGGTCGTAGGTTAGCAAACGTTCCGGCGGGATCTCCGGCAACCGCGGATCGGGCAGGACACAGCGATTCGATGACGCCTGAAAGGCACTGGCTTTGCGCGCCAGTGACTGGGCATCCGTCCCCAGCGCCCACTCATAGAAGGCCTCCGCCTCCTTGGCGTTGCCGCCACCCGCCACCAGCGACAGCGATCCAATCTCGGCCGGCGTTCCTTCACACGGCAGCACGAATTCGATTTTCGCACCACGTTCCCGGGCAGTAATCGCATCGTGCATGAAACCAATGGCCACGGCGGCTTCGCCACGCACCATGTTTTCGATGCTGCCGCGACCGCCGTGCGTGTATTGAGCGACATTGCGATGCAGGCGTTTCATCAGGGCGATGGCCTCGTCCTCGCCGAACAACTGCGTCAGCGCCGACAACGTCAGAAATCCGGTTCCCGACGACGTCGGGTTACCCACCATCACTTGGCGTTCAAACGCCGGACTGGCCAGATCACGCCAGCAGCGCGGGGGCTCGACGCGCAGACGTTTGAGCTGTTCCGGACTGTAAGCGATGCCGAGCACCCCCGAATACAACCCGACCGTCCGATAGTCGCCACGTTCGGCCTGCGCCTGCGCCCAAGGCTGAAGATTGTCGAAAGACCGGGCACGATAGCGGAGCGTCATGCCGAGTTCAGCGGCCTGAAGATGCGGATCCCCCGTCCCGCCGAACCAGACGTCGGTGCGCGGATTGTTGCGCTCGGCCAATAACATGGCCAGCGCATCGATACTGCTGCGGTGAATCATGGCCATCCTGACACCGCTGACCTTCTCGTATTCGCGCTTGACGAGTTCGCACCATTCGAGCTGAACGGAACAGACCACCGTCAGACGGCGGTTCTGCGCCTGGACCGAACCGCTCGCCAGGCCCAGCACCAAGGCCGCCAGAGCGGCAAAACGCAGTATCCGCGCGCTTGTCACGGCGACATCCTTCAGGCCAATGTCGTCAACGGCCGGTCGCCGACAAGCTGCTCGACCAGATCGGCGATCGCGCTCTCGGCATGGCTGCGTGTCACGATCCGAGCCAGTTGCTTGACCTCGTCCAGCGCACTGTCGGGCGCGGCCGGAATATCGGCTTCCTGCAACATCTCGATGTCGTTGATGTAATCGCCGATCGCGACCACGCAGGACGGCGCGGGGTCGAGGATCGAACGCAATCGCGCGAGCGCCGTGCCCTTATTGACGCCTTTGGCCGTGACCTCGAAATAGCGTGCTGCCGACCGCATCTTGTGCGCCTTTTCGCGTAGCGGATCCTGTTCGAACAGGCGCTCGATCATGTCCAGCTCCGCCGGGCGCTCCGAATAGAACAGCACTTTGAGCCATTCCTCGGTGATCGACTCGATTGGCACGTCGACGAATGCCTGCCCTTCGCGGATTGCCGTGGCATCGGGCTGTCCCGCCGGATTCACCTGACAGAACGGTCCGCCACAAAAAATCTGCACGTTGATCTCCGGCACCAATCCGATCACCTTGCGCGCAAAGGCTTCGCTCAGCTCCCGATCGATCGGCGCCTTGTAGAGAAACGCTTCAGTTGCCCAATCGTAGATGGCGGCACCGTTATACAAAATCCATGGCGAAGACAGCGGGAGCCCGATCGTGTGGGGGCGGACATTGAGTTCGGTACGCCCGGTGGCGCCGAGAAAACGTCCGCCACCGGCCACGAATTGCTGGATTGCCGAAATATTCTCCGCAGAAACGCGGTGTTCCCGCCCGATCAGCGTGCCATCCAGATCGGACACGAGAACACACCCCGCAAACCTGCTCATGCTGCAACCTCCTGTTTCGTTGGCGCTGACCGAATCAGAGCGCCAGCTCCTTGTTTCCGGTCAGCTTGAAGAAAATCATCAGCGAGATGATCGTCGTCAGCGTCAGGATCGACGACAACGCCGCCGCCGTTCCGTAGCTCGCGCGGATGACTTCGGTGTAGATCGATACCGACATCGTCCGCGTGCCGCCAGTGTACAGAATAACCGACGCACTCAGTTCATTGATCACCGTGATCCAGCTCAAGATTGCACCGGCCATCACGCCCGGCAACATCATGATCGCCGTCACCTTGAAGAAGGTCTTCATCGGCGAACAGCCCAGGCTGATCGAAGCTTCTTCCACCGCCGGGCTGATCTGGTAGAGAATCGCCGCACTCGAACGCAAGGTGTAAGGCAGGCGCCGCACCACGAAGGCCAGGACGATGATGACCGCTGTCCCGCTCAGGACCATCGGCGGCTTGTTAAAGGCCAGCAATAGCGTGATGCCGAGCACCGAACCGGGAATGATGTAAGGGAACATGGTGAAGGTATCGATGATCGAGGTGATCAGGTTGCGCCGCCGCGTCGCCAGATACGCGATGAACATGCCGAGGATGACGATCACGATGATTGCCGCGAGGCCGTACAGGTAGGTATTGGTAATCGCCGTACCCAGCTTGTCGAAGATGATGCGGTAGCTGTCGAACGAAAACCCTGGCGCAAAGACGACGCCATTGACCTTCATGAACGAGGTATAGACCACCGTCAGTTGCGGGATGATCGACAGGAACACCAGCACATAGATAAAGCCATGCGCCAGAAAACTCGGCATCGGCGACAACGCTGCGGGCTTCATCGGCCGCAATGCGCTCATGGTGAAGGACTTCTTGTTCACCACGTATTTCTGGCCGAGGAAGATCAGACAGGTCAGCACCACCATGATCGCCGCCAGCGCGGCGGCGAAGTTGGCTTGCCCGCCCATTTCGCTGACGAACTCGGAATAGATCAGCACCGGCATCACCACGAAGCCTTCACCGATCAGCATCGGCGTCCCGAAATCGGCCAGTGCGTTCATGAAGACCAGCAGGCCACCGGCCAGCACGGTCGGCGTGATCAGTGGCAGGACGATGGTAAACACCTTCTTCAGCGGGTTGCACCCGAGGCTTTCGGCGGCCTCGGAGAGCGACACGTCGATGCTCTTGAGCGCCCCGGAGACATACAGATAGACGAAGGGATAGAGTTTGAGCGTCAGTACCAGCAGGATGCCGGTAAAGCCGTAGATCGTCGGCACACTGATGCCCAGCTGCTCGGTCAGAAACGTGGTGACGACGCCACTGCGGCCGCCGAGCAGGATCCACGAATAGGCACCGATGAACGGCGGTGACAGCATCGAGACGATGATCAGCACATCGACCAGGCGCTTGCCGCGGATCTGGAAGGCCGAGGTCAGATAGGCCATCGGCGCGCCAATCAGGATGGCAAGCACGGTGACGCACGCCGTCACGCTCATGCTGTTGAGCAGGGCGCGATAGTAGTAACGCTTCTTGAAGAACTGGGCGTAATGCGCGAGGGTAAAGCCCCCCGAATCCGGATCGACGAAGCTGCTGCCGAACAGTGCAAACAGCGGATAGACGAGAAATACCAGAAAGAGCGCGCCGATGCCGAGCGTCGCCCAGAACCAGAAGTCGCGTGGTGACGACGACAGCTTCATGGCCGCACTCCCCGCATCAGGCTGTCACCGGCATCGGTGAAGACGTTGATCTTTTCCGGATTGACTTCGAGATGCAGCGTTTCACCGGGGCTGAACACCTTTTTCGCCGTCCCGATATCCTGGGAAAACTCGATCGACGGTTGCTCGGGCAAGAGTTCCGCTGCCTCGAATTCGAGCTCGTAATTCACATAGCGGCCGAGGAACGTCGTCTTGACGACACGCGCCGCCAATCCCGATCCATTCGTCGCGAGCGCGAATTCTTCCGGACGGACCCCGGTCACGACGCTGCCGGCCGGCGCGTCGGCGCGCACCTGGCCGCCGAGATTCACGGCGTAATCCGGCGTAAAGTGAAGCATCTGGCCGGACAGCGAGGTCCGGAACAGGTTGGAATGGCCGATGAAGGTGGCCACGAAGGTATTGGCCGGACGCGCGTAAATCGTTTGCGGCGCATCCGTCTGCTGGATGACGCCCTCGCGCATCACCGCGATGCGGTCGGAGATGCACAGTGCTTCTTCCTGATCATGGGTCACGTAAACCGTGGTAATGCCGACCTTTTTCTGGATGTCGCGGATCGCCCCGCGCATTTCCACGCGCAGCTTGGCGTCGAGGTTCGAGAGCGGCTCGTCCATGAGCAGCACGCTCGGATGCACGACAATCGCACGGGCCAGGGCGACACGCTGCTGCTGGCCGCCGGACAGGCGCTCGGGCAGGCGATCCTGATAGTCCTCGATGCGGACAGTCTTGAGCATCTCATCGACCCGCCGCTGCGCATCGGCTGGCGCCACGTCGCGGAACTGCAGGCCGTACTCGACATTCTTGCGGACGGTCAGATGCGGAAAGATCGCATAGTTCTGGAAGACCATGCCGATATTGCGCTTGTGCGCCGGAATGCGGTTGATGACCTGATCATCGAAACGGATGTTGCCGGCTTCGATGCTGTTGAAACCGGCGATCATGCGCAACAAGGTGGTCTTGCCGCAGCCCGAGGGCCCCAGCAGGGTAAAAAACTCGCCGTTCTCGATATCGACGGAAAGATTGGGAATGATCGTCACGGGGCCATATTGCTTGGCCACGTTCTCAACATGAATGGAAACGCTCACGGACTAACCTCTGATCAATGATGAAGTGCGGGAAGAACCCGGTGCGCAGCCGCGCACCGTGCGGGCCGGCCCCTAACTAAAACTCGGCCGATACCCGCAACGCGTGCAAACAGGCGTGGAAGAAGCCGATTACAGGCTCGTGTAGATATCCTTGAACTTCTCAAGCCACGGACGCTTGTTCTTGGCGACCAGATCCTCATTGTCCTGGATCAGGTTGATGCTCGACATCGGCGCCAGACCTTCGGCCGTCGCCACGTCCTTGCGCACGGAACGACGGTTGAGCTGTTGCGCGATCAGCGTCTGCGCTTCCTTGCCGGAAAGAAAATCGATGAACTTCTTGGCGTTGTCCATGTTCTTGGCGCCCTTGATGATTGCCGAGCCATCCGCCTTGGAAATCACGCCTTCCTTCATATAGACGATCTTCACCGGCGCCTTCGACTTCACATACGTCGCAGCACCTTCTTCGAACGTCAGGCCGACCGTGTATTCACCATCAGCCACCCCCTTATAGACGGCCGATGAACCGGACAGCAGCTTGCCGCCGAGATTCTTGGCGAACGACTCGACGTAGGACCAGCCCTTCTCCGGATCGCCCTTGCCCATGGCGTAGAGCATGTTGATCAGATGTTCGAACGAGGACGAGGATTTCGAGGGATCGGCATGGGCGATCTTGCCCTTGAGCGCCGGATTGAGCAGATCCTGATAACTCTCGACCTTGATGTTGCCGATCAACTTCGTATTCACCATGAGCACGCTCGGAATCTGCGTGAATGGCGTCACCTTGCCATCCGGCACCTTGACATCCTGGTAGAACGCCGCTTCCTCGGGCGAGTGGTAAACCTCGAAGAACTTCTTCGACGAACTGAGCGTCGACATGGAGCCCCCCCACATCACGTCGCCCAGCGGATTGGCCGCCTCGGCCTCGATACGCTTGAGCAGTTCGCCCGTACCGGCGGCCACGACTTCGGTCTGAATGCCTGTCGTCGCCTCGAATTTCTTGACCAGCGGCTCGATGAACACGAGCGGATGCGGACAATAGACCACCAACTTCTTTGACGCGCCCTGCGCATGAACCGAACCGGCCACACCGACAGCCAGACAGGCCACCCCCACCCAATGCATGAGTTTCTTCATTTCCCCCTCCGTAGATAATTGGTACCGAATGCAGTACGGAAGGATGTTAGAAGCCGTCGTTCGACGGTGTCCAATCAAGTATTCTGATAGCGACTATCAGGCGAGTCCGCGGCGACCGTGATTCAGCCAGCGGAGGACAATCCGGTACAGATCGTCCGGCGTGTAAGGCTTGCTCAGGAAATCATTCATCCCGACCTCGATACAGAGCGCCTTGTCTTCGGCGAAGGCATTGGCCGTCAACGCAATGATCGGCACCTGCTGCAAGCCATCGAGTTGGCGGATCGCCCGGGTCGCATCGACACCATCGCAATTTGGCATTTGCATGTCCATCAGAATGACCGCATACCGGCCCTTCTCTGCTTTGGCTGCCGCATCCAAGCCGTCCACGGCGGTATCGACGACCACCCCGATCGCCTCCAGGTGCGCACGAGCCATTTCCCGATTCATCACATCATCGTCGACAACGAGAATCCGTGCCCCCGGATGATGCTCACGAATCGATTTTTCGGCATCGACTGGCATGTCCAACGGATTGGGTTCGGTGACGTGCAAAGCGCCTTTAGCCAGCTTCGCCGTAAACCAGAATGTACTGCCGGCGCCGACCGTGCTTTCCGCGCCGGCCTCTCCGCCCATCAAGACGGACAGATGCCGGGTGATGGCGAGTCCAAGACCGGTTCCGCCATATTTTCGGCTCATCGAATTATCGGCCTGCTCGAAGGCGTCGAACAGGCGCGAAAGCGTCTCCGGTGCAACGCCGATCCCGGTATCCTGGACCTCAAAACGCAGCGTCAGGGAATGATCCGATTCGGCGAGCTTGCGCACACGCAGCGTGATGCAGCCGTTCTCCGTGAATTTGATGGCGTTGGATGCGTAGTTCAGCAACGCCTGTTGCAAACGCGTCTGATCACCGACCAGATTATGGGGCATCGGATCGCTCTCGACCCGGAGATCAAGGTGCTTGGCACTGGCACGCTCCGACAGGATGGCGATGACGTCTGACATCAGGGTATCGATGCTCACCGGCGAGGCTTCCAGCACGAGCTTGCCGGCCTCGATCTTCGACAGATCGAGAATGTTGTTGATCACGGACAGCAGGTGGTGCGTGGCAGAGTCCATGTTATCCAGCCGCAGCGCCTGACGGGGCGTCACGCCTTCGCGCCGCAGGATGCTTACCATGCCGCTGACCACGTTGAGCGGGGTTCGGATTTCGTGGCTCATGTTGGCCAGGAAGGCACTCTTGGCGCGATTTGCCGCCTCGGCCTTGACGACCTGCGCATTGAGCAACGCGTTAAGGCCCTCGATTCTGCGCGCGTGCCGCACCGTCAAAAGAACACCACCCACCAACGCCAAACCGAGACACACCCAGCTGGCAAGATAAATCCAGGCCTTTTCCTTCCACCCCTTAAGAAAAACCCCCGGCGGAACCCCGACGTTGACCAGCAACGGCAAGGCCTCGAACTTTCGATAGGTAAAAAACCGTTCTTTCGAATCGACCCGGGAACAGGCCAGGTAAGAGCCGCTGCGCTGGTCCCGACCGAGGCCTTCCTCGATCTCGCGGAGTTCGAAACGCTGTCCCAACATGCCATCGAG
>CAYUYI010000022.1:0-6909 GCA_964448995.1 uncultured Propionivibrio sp.
TGCAGGACGTGCTCGAACAGGGCCTCGGCGAAATCGGCCATGAACACCCGGGAAAAATGGTACCGATCGGCCGCGCGGGAGAGATGCCATTCGAGCACGTTCCCCATCATCAAATTCGGATGATAGGAAAGCAAAGGCAGCGGCTGGCAGCCCGTATGCGTTAACGGAAACAGCGGCCGTCCGGCGGCGTCCGGCTTGCAGACCGGAATCAGGATTTCACGGGCGGCCGCCAGGAATTCAAATCCGCTTTCGCTCAGATTGAGGCCGATCGCCGGATGAAAATAGCTGATCAACACATCGGCACTGCCATCTTCCAACAGCAGCGCCATGTCATGCACCGATCCGGTGCTGATTCGCACATGAATTGTGCCGACACGTCGGCGAACCTGATCGAGGACTTCCGGGATCAGGGTATGCGCCAGGGTCCGCCCCGTCGCAATATTCAACGACTCTTCGCCAGACAAGGCCCGTGCACGCAAGCTCGCCCGTCCTTCATTCAGCCGGCCAAGAACCTCCAGAGCCGTTTGCAGGAACAGCTTGCCTTCCTCGGTCAGCGTCGCCGGATAAGTTCCCCGATTGACGAGCGGAACACCGACCCAGGACTCAAGTGACTTGATGCGCCGACCGAAGGCCGGCAGGGTCACCTGCCGCTCCTCCGCGGCACGCGTGAAACTGCGTGTTTTTGCCAGACTGACGAAATCGTCGAGCCATTTGATGTGCATGGATAGTCGCTCCGATCATTCGCCCGCCGCGCCAGACAATGGCATCTTCGGAAGCGGCGACTGTGCGCATGATAAGCAAAAAACGCCGGCAGCCCATCAAAAATGCAAAGCCGCCGCCCTGCGGCGACGGCTTTGAAACAACACCCCGAGGGGATCAGAGCAGTGACTTGGCCAGCTTGCCGATTTCCGAAGGATTGCGTGTCACCTTGAAACCGCACGCCTCCATGATCGCCAGCTTGGCATCGGCCGTATCGGCGCCGCCAGAAATCAGCGCACCGGCATGGCCCATGCGCTTGCCGGTCGGCGCGGTCACGCCGGCAATGAACCCAACCACCGGTTTTTTCATGTGATCCTTGCACCACCGCGCCGCATCCGCTTCATCCGGACCGCCAATCTCGCCGATCATGATGACAGCATCGGTTTCCGGATCATCGTTGAACATCCGCATCACATCGACGTGCTTGAGCCCGTTGATCGGATCGCCGCCAATACCGACTGCCGACGACTGGCCCAACCCGAGTTCGGTCAACATGGCCACCGATTCGTAGGTCAGCGTCCCGGAACGCGAAACGACACCGACGCGCCCGCGCCGGTGGATATGACCGGGCATGATGCCGATCTTGATCTCATCCGGGGTAATCAGGCCCGGACAGTTCGGTCCGAGCAATAGCGTTTCCTTGCCGCCCGTCGCGACTTTCTGTTTCATGCGGTTGCGCACTTCGAGCATGTCACGCACCGGGATGCCTTCGGTGATGCAGATCACCAAATCGAGATCGGCATCGACCGCTTCCCAGATCGCCCCAGCAGCACCTGCCGGGGGCACGTAGATCACCGAGACGGTCGCGCCGGTTTGGGCCGCCGCCTCGCGGACCGTACCGTAAATCGGAATGTTGAAAATTGATTCGCCCGCTTTTTTCGGATTCACGCCGGCAACGAAACAGTTTTTCCCGTTGGCGTACTCCTGGCATTTTTCGGTGTGGAATTGCCCGACCTTGCCGGTGATCCCCTGGGTGATGACTTTGGTGTCCTTGTTGATGAGAATCGACATCGTGCAAGCTCCCCTATTTGACCGCTGCGACAATTTTTTCGGCCGCTTCGGCCATGGTATCCGCCGGAATGATCGGCAGCCCCGAATCACGCAGCAACTGCTTGCCGAGCGCCTCGTTGGTCCCTTTCATGCGCACCACCAGCGGCACCTTGAGTTGCGTCTCCCGAACGGCTGCCATCACCCCGTTGGCAATGGTGTCGCATTTCATGATGCCGCCGAAGATATTGACCAGGATGCCCTTGACGTTGTCGTTCCGGAGCATGATCTTGAACGCCTCGGTCACTTTCTCCGCCGAGGCGCCGCCACCGACGTCGAGAAAGTTGGCAGGCTCGCCGCCGTAGAGCTTGATGACGTCCATCGTCGCCATCGCCAACCCGGCACCATTGACCAGACAACCGATGTTGCCGTCCAGCGAAATGTAGGCCAGGCCGAATTTCGACGCCGCGATCTCGTTCGGATCCTCTTCGTCGAGATCACGGCAGGCCACGATGTCGGGAATGCGGAAAAGCGCGTTATCGTCGAAATCGAATTTGGCGTCGAGCGCCTTGATCGTCCCGTCGCCCTCGAGAATCAGCGGATTGATCTCGGCCAGCGAGGCATCGGTTTCCATGTAGCAGGCGTAGAGCCCCTTCAGCGCCGCCACTGCCTGGTCAAGCGATCCGGCGGGAATGCCAATGCCGCTGGCCAGCTCCCGGGCCTGCGTATCGCGCAACCCGTCCGCCGGATCGACAAAAACCGTCAGGATCTTCTCCGGCGAATGTTCGGCGACCTCCTCGATTTCCATGCCGCCTTCGGAGGACGCCATCACCGCAACCTTCTGGTTGCGCCGATCGGTCAGCACGGCCACGTAATACTCTTTGCGGATGTCAGCACCTTCCTCAACCAGCAGACGCCGCACTTTCTGCCCCGCCGGTCCGGTCTGATGCGTGACGAGCTGCATGCCGAGAATCTGGCTGGCATGCTGGCGCACTTCGTCAAGCGATTTGGCGAGCTTGACGCCACCGCCCTTGCCGCGCCCGCCGGCGTGAATCTGCGCCTTGACGACCCAGACTTTGCCGCCAAGCGACTCCGCCGCCTTGACGGCGTCATCCACCGATTGGCAAAACTTCCCCTGCGGGACCACCACCCCAAACTTTCTGAGCAGTTCCTTCGCCTGATATTCGTGAATCTTCATGCGCCTCCTTGACGAGATTTAAGGTGACAAACTATCGACTGACGGGCAAGTCCTCCGGCGCCGACGCCTTGCTGCGATACCAGCGCGGATAGAAGCGCCGGACAATTTCCGAATCCAGACGGAGAGCGTGACAGCGGTCCAGGTGAAACGGAACCTGATCGCCATCGACCCGATCCTCATGCTTGACCTGCCCCGCGAAGGCCTGAAACGCGGCCGTCGGCATCGACATCAGCAGCTCCGTGGCATGCGTGCACCCCGGCGTGCCGCCGAACAGCGTCTTGACTGCCTTGACGAAGCCCTTGAAAAGATTAAGACCGATGACTTCCCGGTAATCCGGCGCTTGCGTATCGCAGATTCCGGGAAAGGGGGTCGCATCAAGACAAACGGCGACATCCAACACGTTCATGCGCGCATCGATCGTCACGCGCACACTGATGTCGTGCACCGCATCCCCCGGCAGACGGATATCCCCCTGAATATCGAACGGCTGATCTTTCGTATCCACCAGACGCCCCTCGATATCCCAAAGACCATCGTTACGGCGAAACCCCTGGAAGGTCATCGTGCGCTGATGGATGCGCATACGTTCGGCAGCAGGTGGAGGTAGAGGCATCTGGTTTCCCAACAATTTCCCCGGGGATCAATGAAGGTTCTGGCCAATCTGACGTGCGACAGCGATGGTGCAAAACGCAGTTGGACCGCGATTGTCAGGGATTTGAGTACGACGCCGGCGGAATGTTCCGTGACGGCGTGCCATGACCGATTATCAAGAAAAAGGCGGCCGAAAACACCGACCGCCTCCGCTGAAACGGCCTGCGCGTCAAACGGTGAACTGATTCACCGACTTGTGCATCCGGTCAACGATGCCGGACAGTTTCCGGACCATACTTTCGGTCTGAGTGACGACGGATACATTCTGCTCGGTCATCGTCGCCACCTGTTCGACGTTCTGCGCCAGTTGCGTCATGGCTTCCTGCTGTTCCGACGACGCATGCGAGATTTCGTTGACACGCTGGATGGTGTCATCCATTTCGCTCTTGATCCGCTGCAAGGCATCCTGGGCCGAATGCACCAGACTGACGCCCTCTTCGACCTGTGTGGCACCGGACCGCATGCCGTCGACCGCCTGCCGCGTTTCGTTCTGGATCAACTCGATCATGCTGCTGATCTCCTGGGTCGCCTTGCCGGTGCGCTCTGCCAGCTTGCGCACCTCATCGGCTACGACTGCGAACCCGCGCCCCTGTTCGCCGGCGCGCGCGGCTTCGATCGCCGCATTCAAGGCCAGCAGGTTGGTCTGATCGGCAATCTCCTTGATCACCCCGGCAATCTGGCTGATTTCGGCCGAACGCTGACCGAGCGACTCGACCTGACCGGCAGAATGTTTGACCGTTTCGGCCAAGGAAGTAATCGTGTCGCAGGCTTCACCCGAGCGCTTTGCCCCCTCGTGCGAAACAGCGCCGGCACTCTCGGCAACATCTTTCGTCGAGCGCGCGTGCTCGGCGACCTCGCTGATCGATACCGTCACCTCCTCGACGGCCGCGGCGGCGGCCGACGTCGCTTCGCTCTGTTTCTGAGCAGATTCGAACGCCACATGCATGCCCGCATCGACTTCTTGCGTCGCCATATTCACCTGCTTGGCCGTATCTGCCATGCCCTGGACCGTGGCCTGAATCGACGAGACAAACACGTCGATCTGGTTGATCAACGTGCCGATCGCGCCGGCACGATTGGACGAGATGCGCTGCTTGAGATTGCCGGAAGTCAGCACGCCCTCGAGCCAGACGCTTGCCTCACGTAGATCGTGCACCACCCCCGGCACGAAGAAAAACAGGAAATACAAGGCATAGAGCACGCAAAGCCCCATCAGGGCTTCGTGAATCCAACCGAAATCCAGCTTGAAAAACACTTCACTGAGATCGACCACGCCGAGCAGCAGGACCAGAACGCCGAGGATCCGCATCTGCGCCCGCAGCGACAGCAGCCAGTTCATCCAGGCAGAGCGTCTGGCCACTGCGCGTCCATGCACGACCAGCAGACTGCTGTCTCCGGAATTGATCTTGCGGTAGGCCGCGTCGGCGGCCGCGATATCAGCGGGCGCCGGACGGCTGCGCACCGACTGATAGCCCACCACCTGACCATTCTCGCGAACCGGCGAGACATTGGCCACAACCCAGTAGAAGCCGCCATCTTTGCGGCGATTCTTGACAATGCCGCGCCACGGCCGACCGGCTTTCAGGTCTCGCCACATATCGGCAAACGCCGCTTCCGGCATGTCCGGATGACGCACCATGTTGTGCGGCTGGCCGATCATTTCTTCGCGGGTAAAGCCGCTGACCTGACAGAAGGCCTCATTGGCCTCGGTGATCTGTCCCTTGAGATCCGTACGGGAGTAAATGAATTCGTTCTCGGGCAGCAAGGTTTCCACGTTGGTGACAGGCAGGTTTTTCTTCATAACTCCCTCGGACTGGACAAAAAACGTCGGTTGGACACCAACTGCATCAAAAGCTCCTGACCTACGCCCCAGGCGGCCCCACCGGGGCCAACCTACGACGTAGAATGCCACTTGATCTGCATCAATTCAACGATTGAATTCAGCAAAGCGCTAGTTTTCGGACATTTTCAATGAACAAGTCATCGATTTGCTACACCATTCACCCTTCGAATCCGGAGGCGCACCGCTTCACGGTCACCTGCCGGGTACCGCACCCTGACCCCGGCGGTCAGTGCTTTGCCTTGCCGGCCTGGATTCCCGGCAGCTACCTGATCCGCGATTTCGCCCGGCATATTGTCGCCATCCGCGCCGAGTCCGAGGGCAAACCCGTGCCCCTCAACAAGCTCGACAAGCATACCTGGCAAGCCAGACCACTGGCCGTCGGGCGGCCGCTCTCGGTGACTTGCGAAATCCACGCCTGGGATCTTTCGGTCCGCGGTGCGCATCTTGACGCGACGCACGCGTTCTTTAACGGCACCAGCGTTTTCCTGCGCGCCATCGGCCAGGAAGACGCGCCCTGCCTTGTCGACATTCAGCCACCCGAAGGCCGGTCATTCGCCAGTTGGCGGGTAGCCACCGCGCTCGAACCGGCGCGCGGCGAACCGGGCGCGGCCAAACGTTATGGGTTTGGCGTCTATCGCGCCGCCTGTTACGACGAACTGATCGACCACCCGGTCGAAATGGGCGCCTTCACCCTCGCCCGCTTCGTGGCCTGCGGCGTCACTCATGATATTGCCATTACCGGACGCCACGACTGCGACGTCGAGCGGCTGACCGCCGATCTCAAGCGCATTTGCGCGTGGCAAATCCGTTTTTTCGGCGAACCGGCGCCGATGAAGCGTTATGTTTTCCTGGTAACGGCTGTTGGCGAAGGGTATGGCGGCCTCGAACACCGCGCCTCCACTGCGCTGCTCTGTTCGCGCAACGACCTGCCCTATCGCGGCATGCGCGGGGTTCCCGAGGGCTATCGCACCTTCCTTGGTCTATGCAGTCACGAGTACTTCCACACCTGGAACGTCAAGCGCATCAAGCCCGCGGCCTTCGTCCCCTACGACTTCAACCGCGAGAATTACACGACCCAGTTGTGGGCTTTCGAGGGCATCACTTCATACTATGACGATCTCGCGCTTCTCCGCAGCGGTGTCATTGACCGAAACGATTGGCTGGAACTGCTCGCCAAAACGATCAGCAACGTCCAGCGCACGCCCGGCCGTTCGCGGCAATCGCTCGCGGAATCGAGCTTCGACGCCTGGAGCAAGTTCTACCGCCCCGACGAGAACACGCCGAATGTCGTCGTCAGCTATTACGCGAAAGGCGCACTGGTCGCGCTAGCGCTTGATCTCACGCTGCGTAGCAAGACAGCGAACCGCGTTTCGCTCGACGATGTGATGCGTGAACTATGGCGCCACCACGGCCAGACGGGCATCGGCGTCGGCGAGGACGATCTCCGCTGCATCGCCGAGCGGCTTTCGGG
>CAYUYI010000022.1:7009-14095 GCA_964448995.1 uncultured Propionivibrio sp.
GTGACGCCGGCCAGCCTGGAGCGGATGCTAGCGCGTTACCAGCCCGGAGATATCTTGAAGATTCACGCTTTCCGCCGCGACGAACTCATGGAATTCAGCCTTCGCCTTACTGCCCCCGACCGCGACACCGCCCAACTGACAGCTCTGCCCGGTCGCTCTGGCCATCGCTGGCCGGACTGAGGTTCAGCACTGATCACGCACGGCTCGCCACAACAGGCCGCCAAGCAGAAGCGCCGCCAGAATCAGGCTCACCAACGACGCCGCCCAGAAACCGGCGACGCCCATCGGCGCCGCTGCGCGAAAGGCAAGCCACCAGCCACCAAAGAGGCCGACACCCCAGAAGCAGAAGATGTGCACGAACATCGGCACGAAGGTGATCTTGTAACCACGCAACGCAAAAGCCGCGACGGTCTGGACCGCATCGAAGACCTGATAGACAACAACATAACCAATCAGCGAGCGCGCGACGGCGCGGACTACCGGATCGCTGGTATACGCGGCGACCAGCATCGACTCACTGAGCCACAGCGCGCCGCCGAGCAGCAGCGCGAGAGCACTGGCGAGCGCCAAGCCGGCATCAACGGAAATCCGGGCACACAGCCACTCGCGTCCACCTGCGGCCAGACCGACTTGTGCCAGCGTGGCGATGGACAACGCCAGCGGAAACATGTAGCAGATCGCTGCCAGGTTGGCGACGATACGGTGTCCGGCGACAACCGGCGCCCCGAGTTGCGCAACGAACAAGGAAGTCAGCGTAAACGCCGAAATCTCAACGAAATTGGAGAACCCCATGGGCAGGCCAAGCCGCACCAGATCCCAAAGGTCGGCGGGATGCGGCCGCTGCCAATGATGCAGCAGCCGGTAGGCCGCCAACGCCTTGCCGCGCAGCATGAAGGCGGCTCCGCACAACAGCGCGAACCAGCTGACCAGTGCGTTCGAGATACCGCAGCCGAGCACGCCGAGCCCTTCGCCATCGCCCCAACCGGTCACCAGCCCCCACGCCAGAACGCCGTGCAACATTGCCCCTCCCAGCGAGATCAGCATGAGCGGGCGCGGCTGCCCCAAGGCGTTGCAGAACGCATAGAACGTACGATAGAACAATGTCGGCGGCAGGCCCCAGGCCAACAACGCCAGATAGGCCCGCGTTTTTGCTTCCACGCCCGGCTCGATCTCGGACAAGTGCAGCAGGGCATCCGGATGCAACAGAAAGAGCACACCGGGAAACGTCAGCATGAGCGCCAGCCAGAAACACTGCTGGAGCGCACGAGCAATCTCCGTGTCACGACCGGCTCCCTTGAGATGCGAGACGGTCGGCGAAATAGCCTGCAACACGCCCGTCAGCGCGAAAAGTACTGCAACGTAAATGCCGCTCCCCACCGCCGCGGCAGCGAGGTCCTCGGTTCCGTGATGCCCGAGCAGCGCGGTATCGATCACCATCATCCCCATCGACGCCAGCTGCGCGATGAGCATGGGGAGGGCATGCAAGAGAATTTCTCGGGACTGGCGGAAGAACATTTCAGAAAACGTCAGGACGAGCGGCTAAGTGCCGGCATCCGAAAAAAGGGGAAGGCAAACATCACAAAGCGTTACAAACACGTGCAAACGCCCAACAGACCGGCATCCGCGCCAACCCTATACTTGCGGCAATGATCTTTCACTTCTGAGGCGGTTCAATCATGCAGACTACGCATCTTATCAATCATTCCCTCGAACTGCGTCTGGCGCTTTCGCTCGTTGCGGCCATTTCGCTGTTCGCCATCGTCAAGGCGGCTTACTTTATCGACGAAAAACTGAGCGCACTGCTCAAGCGCCGTCAGGAAACGCCGTCACGCAACACGGTCGGCGCCGCCGCCTGAGCACCAACGACGTTCCCGCCGATTAAAGCAGGAACGTGTCTTCATGCCGATAGGCCGGACTGCAGCAGCAGAGCAGGCATAAAGGCCCGAGCAGGTTCGCCTCAAGCTGGTGCGCCGTTCCCGGCGGAATCAGCACCGTGTCACCGGGAGCGATCGGGAAACGCGCTTCGCCGAGCGTCATCCATCCCTCCCCCTGCGTCACGTGATAAATCTCCTCGCTTTCCCGGTGGCAGTGTCGCAAGGTCGACTGCCCCGGAGAAACGCGCGCCTCGGCCAGGCTCTGATTGACGTTGCCATGCACCGCCGGATGCATCAGTTCGCGAATCTCCGAACCGTCCAGCGTTTCGTAGACCGGGATATCCGGATAACGGGTCCGCACCTCAGACCAGCCGGATACTGAGTTCGCCGACACCGTCAATCCCCCCTTCGAGCACGTCGCCGCGAACCACTTTCGACACGCCCGCCGGTGTCCCCGTAAAAATCAGATCCCCGGGCGCGAGTTTGACGTAGCTCGACAGATTGGCAATCACTTCAGCCACTTTCCAGGTCATCTGCGCCAGATCGCCGCGTTGCTTGGGTTCGCCATTGACCTTCAGCCAGATGGCGCCCGCCGAAGGATGACCGCACGCTGCCACCGGACAAATTGTGCCAATCGGCCCGCCCTGATCAACGCCCTTGCCCATTTCCCACGGCTGTTTCTTTTCCTTGGCCAGAAACTGCAGATCACGACGCGTCATATCAAAGCCGATGGCATAGCCGAAAACGTGATCGAGCGCCTTGCCCACCGGAATGTCCTGCCCCCCGGTAGCGATCGCCACAACCAGTTCCACCTCATGATGGTAATTTTCGGTTTTCGGCGGATAGGCCACGTCGCCACCACCAGGCACCAGCGCATCCGCCGGCTTGCTGAAGAAGAACGGCGGCTCGCGCGAGTCCCCACCCATTTCGGCGACGTGATCGGAATAGTTCTGGCCGACGCAATAGACACGGCGCACGGGAAACAGCGCATCGCTGCCCATCACCGGCAACGCGACCGGTAGCGCCGGCGGAAAAACAAAATTCATGTCATCTCCTGAATGATTCATACGGGGTTGTCGATATCGACGAATTCACATTCGAGGCCAAATTCGTCGGCCAGATGCCGAACCAGTGCCTGCACACCGAAGCGCTCGGTGGCATGATGACCGGCTGCAATGTACGCCACGCCCGATTCGCGCGCCAGATGGACGTGCTGCTCGGAGATTTCGCCAGAGACAAAGGCATCAACACCGAGCGCCAAGGCCTGTTCGAAGTAACTCTGTGCCCCGCCCGAGCACCAGGCGATGTGGCGAATTGCCTTCGCACCGTTACCGATGACCAGCGGCGTGCGCTTGAGTTCATTGCCGATTTGGCGCGTCAGTTCGTCCAGCATCATCGACTCGGCTACGTGGCCATGCCAGCCGATGTCCTGCTCGCCGAAGTGCCCATCGACGACCCAGCCCAGACGCGAGGCCAGTTGTGCGTTGTTGCCGAGCTCGGGATGCCCGTCGAGCGGCAGATGATAGCCGATGAGATTGATGTCATGGCGCAGCAAGGATTGCAGCCGCGCCTTGCGCACGCCGGTCACCCGCCCGTCCTCGCCGCGCCAGAACCAGCCGTGGTGCACCAGAAGTACATCGGCCCGCCGCTCGATGGCCGCATCAACCAGCGCCTGACTTGCCGTGACACCCGCCACGATGCGCCCAATCTCATCCCTTCCTTCCACTTGCAGACCGTTTGGGCAATAATCCCGATAGCGCGCCACCTCCAGCAAGGTATCAAGATAACGCGTGAGTTCCTCACGTTTCATTTCGCCGTCCTGTGATTTTCATTTTTCATGCGTAGACTCTGGCTGATTTTTGCACAAACCGTCACGGTTAGTCTTGCCGTTCTTTTCGTCATCAGCACGCTTAAGCCTGAATGGCTCGGAAAATCCCCGGCCAACACGCCTCGCATTGTCGCCTTGCAGGAGACAGCCCCGAATGAAACCGCGCCATCGGCGGCCGCAACCTATCGCGATGCGGCACGCCGTGCGCTGCCTTCCGTCGTGCATATCTTTACCTCTCAGAAAATTCGGCAGCCTCGGCATCCGCTGATGGAAGACCCGCTTTTCCGACACTTCTTCGGCGACCGCTCCGAATCGAACGAGCAGCGTAGCGCGGGACTCGGTTCGGGGGTCATCGTCAGCAGCGAAGGTTATATTTTGACCAACTACCACGTTGTCGAGGCCGCTGACCAAATCGAGGTCGCCTTCAACGATGGCAGCACCACCCCGGCAAAGCTCGTTGGCGGCGACCCGGAATCCGATCTCGCCGTGCTGCGCATCGCCCCCGAGAAAGGCAAGTCGGGAAAACTTCCGGCCATCACCCTCGGTCAGATGGAAAATCTGTTCGTCGGCGACGTCGTTCTCGCCATCGGCAATCCCTTTGGTGTCGGCCAGACGGTAACAATGGGCATCGTTTCGGCGCTCGGCCGCTCGCACCTGGGCATCAACACCTTCGAGAATTTCATCCAGACCGACGCCGCCATCAACCCGGGCAATTCCGGCGGGGCACTCGTTGATAGCCGTGGCAACCTCGTTGGCATCAACACGGCAATCTACTCGCGTTCGGGCGGCTCGCTCGGCATCGGCTTTGCCATCCCGATCTCGACGGCTCGCAGCGTCATGGAGCAGATCATTCAGACCGGCACGGTGACGCGCGGCTGGATCGGTGTCGAGGCACAGGAAATCACGGCGGAACTCGCAGAAACTTTTGGCTTGTCAGATCCCGATGGCGCACTCATCGCCGGGGTGCAGCGCGGCAGTCCCGCCGATCTTGGCGGCGTCCGACCCGGCGACATTCTGCTTTCGGTCAATGGCAAGCCGGTCAAGGATCCGCAAGTCATGCTCGATCTCATCGCCAGCCAGAAACCGGGAGAAACGGTGCCGTTCAAGCTGCGCCGGCAAAAAACGCTGGTCGACGCCAACATTCGCATCGGCAAGCGCCCGGCGATGCGCCGCGAGTAAGCCGCCAGTGGATCAGTCGATTTCCGCCGGCAGGTTGGCCGTCTCGGACACCGGTTTGCTGACGAAACGCGCCAGAAGGATCCCCAACTCGTAGAGCAGGCAGAGCGGGATCGCCAGCAAGAGCTGCGAAATCACGTCCGGCGGCGTAAAAATGGCGCCGATCACGAAAGCGCCGACGATCACGTAGGGCCGCCATTCCTTCAAGGTCTTGATCTCGACGACCCCCATCCGCACCAGCACCACCACCACGACCGGCACCTCGAAGGTCACGCCGAAGGCGATGAAGGTACTCATCACGAAGGCAAGGTATTTCTCGATATCGGTCATCCACGCCACCCCGTCTGGCGCGATTCTGGCCATGAAACCGAACACGGTCGGAAAGACGAGGAAGTAGGCAAAGGCCATGCCGACAAAGAAGAGGAAAGCGCTCGCCGCCACCAGCGGCAGTGCCAAACGCTTTTCATGGGCATACAGACCCGGCGCCACGAAAGCCCAGACCTGATAGAGCACATAGGGCAGCGCCACGAGGAAAGCAACCATCAGCGCCACTTTCATCGGCACCAGGAAAACGCCGACAACATCGGTGGCGATCATTTGCCCCCCTTTGGGCAAGGTCGCCAAAAGCGGCTGGGCGAGCAGCGAATACAACTCTTTGGCCCACGGAAACAGACAGAGAAACACGATCAGGATCGAAAGCAAGGCCCGAATCATGCGGTCGCGCAACTCGATGAGGTGCGACATGAAAGAGTCTTCGTTGTCGCTCATGCCTTGTTCGCCTGACTGGCGGGTTGCGGATCGGCAACAGCGTCGGCATGCGGGAGCGGGGCCGCCGCAGGCAACGAATCCTCCGCAACCGGGGTGCCCGCTGGCACGGCCGGTTCCACGGCCATCTCGGCGGCCACCGTCTGAACTTCGGCCTGCGCCGAATCGACCGTCTGTTGCACCGACTGCTCGATCGACTGGATGCCTTCGTTCATGCTGCGTTCAAAGCTACGTGCCGACGCCTGCATTTCCGATTGCAGGCGCTTCAATTCGTCAAGCTGGATTTCACGGCCGATGTCGGCCTTGACGTCGTTGACGTAGCGCTGCAGGCGACCGAACAGCAAGCCAGTCGTCCGCGCCACGCGCGGCAGACGCTCAGGGCCGATCACCACCAGCGCAACGATGGCAATGACCATCAGTTCGGAAAAGCTGACGTCAAACATTTGGGATGAAAGAAGGAGAACGGAAGTGAAAGTTCGTCACCTTCACTTTCCTGGAACTCACGACTTGGTCTTTTCTTTGACCTCGCCCTCGATCGTCTGGCCGCCAGTAACCTGTTGCGGCGGCGTCGCCTCAGCGGGTTTATCCTCGGCCGACTTCATGCCTTCCTTGAAGCCCTTCACCGCACCGCCAAGATCCTCGCCGATATTGCGCAATTTCTTGGTGCCGAAAACCAGCAATACGATGAGCAGAACGATCAACCAATGCCAGACACTGAAAGAACCCATGACTTTCTCCTTAATTCCGTTTGAGCATCGGACCGACCGGTTCCGGCCCGCCGACGACGTGCGCATGCAAATGCGGCACTTCCTGCCCGCCGATGCGCTCCGAATTGATGATGACACGACAGCCGTCCGGACTGCCGTTTTCGCGAGCCAGCCGATGCGCCACCGCCAGCACTCGGCCGAGCACCGGCTCGTCGGCCGCACTGACGTCCGCAAGCGAGGCGATATGCCGCTTGGGGATCACCAGAAGATGCACGGGCCGCAGCGGATTGATGTCGTGGAATGCGTAGACGAGATCGTCTTCGTAAACTTTTCGCGACGGAATTTCGCCACGCACGATCTTGCAGAAGAGGCAGTTATCCATCACCGTTACTTATCCTTCCGTGCGTTCTTTTCATCGATCCCGGACATACCCTCGCGGCGGTGCAATTCCCGAAGCACGTCCTCAATCGAAAGATCGCAGAACGTCAGCAGCGCCATGATGTGGTAAATCACATCCGCCGATTCATAAATGATTTTCTCCGGCACACCATCCTTGGCGGCCATGATCAGTTCAGCGCTCTCCTCGCCAATCTTCTTGAGAATCGAATCCGGGCCCTTGGAAAAAAGCTTGGCCGTATAGGACGTCGAAGGGTCAGCGCCACGACGCGACGTCAGCGTCGCTTCAAGCCGCGGCAGGATGTCTTGTTCCGTCATTTCGCGTAAATATCCTTCGGAT
>CAYUYI010000023.1:0-13938 GCA_964448995.1 uncultured Propionivibrio sp.
CATGACCAAATACGTCTTCGTTACCGGCGGTGTGGTGTCCTCGCTTGGCAAGGGCATTGCCGCTGCGTCTCTGGGCGCGATTCTAGAATCGCGTGGTATCAAGATCACTCATCTCAAGCTCGATCCCTACATCAACGTGGATCCCGGAACGATGAGCCCATTCCAGCATGGCGAGGTGTTCGTGACCGAGGACGGGGCCGAAACGGATCTTGATCTGGGTCATTACGAGCGCTTCACCAGCGCCAAGATGAGCAAGCGCAACAACTTCACGACTGGACAAATTTACGAAACAGTCATCAAGAAGGAGCGGCGTGGTGAATACCTTGGCAAGACGGTGCAGGTCATCCCGCACATCACCGACGAGATCAAAAATCATATCCGGCGGGGGGCCGAAGGTGCGGACGTCGCCATTGTCGAAGTCGGTGGTACTGTTGGCGATATCGAATCATTGCCGTTCCTTGAGGCGATTCGCCAGATGGGTCTGCAGGAAGGGCGGGGCAATGCCTGCTACATGCACTTGACGCTATTGCCATATATTCCGACAGCGGGCGAACTCAAGACCAAACCGACGCAGCACTCGGTGAAAGAGTTGCGCGAGATCGGTATTCAGCCCGATGTGTTGCTTTGCCGCGCTGATCGCTCGATTCCGGAAGATGAAAAGGCCAAGATCGCGTTGTTCTGCAACGTACAGCGCGAAGCCGTGATCGAGTGCCTCGATGCAGACTCGATCTACAAGATTCCGGCCATGCTGCACGATCAGATGCTCGATGAGATTGTCTGTCACAAGCTCGATATTCTGGCCAAGGCCGCTGATCTTTCGGTGTGGAAGAGCCTCGTTTTTGCGCTTGAGCATCCAGAGCAGACTGTTAACGTTGCATTCGTCGGCAAGTACGTCGACCTGACCGAGTCCTACAAGTCATTGACCGAGGCGCTCGTGCATGCCGGCATCAGCACGCGCAGCAAGGTCAAGGTCCATTACATCGACTCGGAAGAAATCGAGCGTAATGGGTGCGGGCCGCTAAAAGGCATGGATGCTGTTCTGGTGCCCGGCGGATTTGGTCGCCGCGGTACGGAAGGCAAGATTGTCGCCATCCGCCATGCCCGAGAGAACAAGATACCGTACTTGGGTATCTGCCTTGGGATGCAGCTGGCTGTGGTCGAGTACGCGCGCCATGTTGCCGGCATGGCCGGAGCGCATAGCACCGAGTTTGATCAAAATTCTCCCTATCCGGTGATTGGCCTGATTACCGAGTGGCAGGACGTGTCTGGAAAAGTGGAAAAGCGCGACGAAAATTCGGACTTGGGCGGTACGATGCGTCTGGGCGGACAGGTCTGCAAGCTCGGCGACGGCAGCTTGGCGCGAGAGATCTACGGCAAGCCGGAGATTGTTGAGCGTCATCGCCATCGCTACGAAGTCAACAACACGCTTCTGGGTGAGCTCGAAGCCAAGGGACTGGTGGTTTCGGGGCGTGCGCCCGGCACCGATCTCTGCGAGATGGTCGAGTTGCCCCGTGAACAACATCCCTGGTTCGTCGGCTGTCAGTTTCACCCCGAATTCACCTCGTCGCCGCGCAACGGTCATCCGTTGTTCACTTCTTTTGTTCGCGCTGCGATTCATAGCGGCAAGTGCGGCAAGGCTGAGCAATGAAACTGTGCGGGCATGAGGTTGGCGTCGATCGGCCGTTGTTTCTGATAGCGGGGCCTTGTACGGCGGAATCACTTGAATTGTGTCTCGACGTAGCGGGGCAGATGAAGGAAATCTGCGCGCGACTGTCACTGCCGTACCTCTTCAAGGCTTCTTATGACAAGGCTAATCGCAGTTCCGGCAAGTCACCTCGCGGTCCGGGGATGGAGGGCGGTTTGCGCATTCTTGACGAGGTCCGGCGCCAGATTGGCGTGCCCGTCCTGACCGACGTGCATGATGCGGCTGATATTGGCGTGGTGGCATCGGTTGTCGACGTCCTGCAAACGCCTGCGTTCCTGTGTCGCCAGACCGATTTCATTCATGCCGTGGCCGCTTGCGGCAAGCCGGTAAACATCAAGAAAGGACAATTCCTCGCGCCTGGCGACATGAAACATGTCGTCGATAAGGCGCGCGAGGTGAATGGTGGCGCGGACAACCTCATGGTCTGTGAGCGTGGCGTATCATTTGGCTACAACAATCTGGTTTCGGACATGCGTTCGCTGGCGATCATGCGCGAGACCGGCTGTCCGGTCGTGTTCGATGCGACGCATTCGGTGCAGTTGCCTGGCGGACAAGGTACGGTGTCAGGCGGGCAGCGCGAATTTGTTCCAGTCCTGGCGCGCGCAGCCGTTGCCGTCGGTGTTGCCGGGCTGTTCATGGAAACGCATCCGTGTCCCGAAAAGGCCTTTTCCGATGGGCCGAACAGTTGGCCGCTGGATCGTATGGAAAGTTTGTTGAAGACGTTGGTGGCGCTGGATAAGCTGGTCAAAAACAATGGCCTCGAGGAAGCGCGTTAATCCTTCGCCTTTCCGTTGGCAGAATATTTGAGTGAGGAAAAGCTATGAGTTCAGTCGTTGATGTCGTTGCCCGCGAAATTCTCGACTCCCGCGGCAACCCGACGGTCGAGTGTGATGTGCTGCTCGAATCCGGGGTGTTGGGGCGTGCAGCCGTTCCTTCCGGTGCTTCCACGGGCTCGCGAGAAGCGATCGAATTACGTGATGGCGATCCCGCGCGCTATCTGGGGAAGGGCGTCATCCAGGCGGTGGAAAACGTAAACACCGAGATTGCCGAGGCGATCATCGGTCTGGATGCCCAGGAGCAAGCCTTCATCGACCAGACACTGATTCAACTCGATGGGACCGAGAACAAATCCCGGCTTGGCGCCAACGCCATTCTTGCCGTGTCGATGGCGGTGGCCAAGGCAGCAGCGGAGGAATCCGGCTTGCCGCTGTATCGTTATTTTGGCGGTTCCGGCCCGATGCAGATGCCGGTGCCGATGATGAACATCATCAACGGCGGAGAACACGCGAACAACAGTCTGGACTTTCAGGAATTCATGATTCTTCCCGTTGGGCAGCATTCGTTCCGAGAAGCTCTGCGCTGTGGTGCCGAAGTCTTTCATTCGTTGAAAAAATTACTCGACAAGAAAGGCTTCTCGACGGCGGTTGGGGACGAAGGTGGGTTCGCGCCGAATATCGCGAGTCACGCCGAAGCGTTGCAACTCATCGTCCAGGCGATTGAAGGTGCTGGTTATTTTCCCGGCGAAGACGTGTTGATTGGCCTTGATTGTGCGGCATCGGAGTTCTTCAAGGATGGCAAGTACCATCTGGCAGGCGAGGGGCTGCAACTGACTTCAGCGCAGTTGACCGATTATCTTGCCAATCTTGCGGACAGCTTCCCGATCGTTTCCATCGAGGACGGCATGGCTGAGGGCGACTGGGATGGCTGGAAGTTGCTGACCGAGCGGCTCGGCAAGAAGCTCCAGATTGTC
The DNA here is from genome assembly GCA_964448995.1 of uncultured Propionivibrio sp. Lineage (GTDB taxonomy): Bacteria > Pseudomonadota > Gammaproteobacteria > Burkholderiales > Rhodocyclaceae > Propionivibrio. The sequence goes on from CAYUYI010000023.1 coordinate 3,456, forward strand.
GGCGACGATATCTTCGTTACCAACACCCGGATTTTCAAGGAAGGGATCAAGCAAGGCATCGCCAACTCAATCCTGATCAAGATCAACCAGATTGGCACGCTGTCGGAGACTTTTGCGGCGATCGAAATGGCCAAGCGCGCGGGGTACACGGCTGTGGTGTCCCACCGTTCCGGCGAAACGGAGGATAGCACCATCGCCGATATTGCCGTTGGCGTAAATGCGCTGCAGATCAAGACCGGTTCGCTCTCACGCTCCGATCGTGTTGCGAAATACAACCAGTTGCTGCGGATCGAGGAGGATCTTGGTGATACCGCAGGGTATCCGGGGCGAGACGCGTTCTATAACCTTCGTTAAACACGATGAGGGCAGAGTGACGCGCAACGCAGTAGTTGGACGGTATCGCAGATTTATGCACAAGCCCTGATGCGCTGGCTCTCTATCGCGCTGGTCGCTTTGGTCGTCCTGCTTCAGTATCCGCTTTGGATTGGCAAGGGGGGCTGGTTGCGCGTGTGGGACGTGGACCATCAATTGCAGCAACAAAAGAACGCCAACCGCAAGTTGGAGTTGCGCAATGCCGGGCTCGATGCGGAAGTGCGTGATCTCAAGCAGGGTTACGACGCGATTGAAGAGCGTGCACGTTTCGAATTGGGAATGATCCGGCAGGACGAGGTCTTCGTCCAGATTCCCGAACGTGCTCGCCGAGATGAGCGCAGCGAAAAGCCATCGCCTGCCATCAAACGACAGGATTGATTCGTACCAGTGTTCGCCGGCACCCTGGTGACCGTTGTTATTTCCGAACGATTTGATCTCCGAACTGTCCAGTGGATCGGGTAGCAGGATATCGTTACCGACAGGGAATTGAAGACGTCGACGCAATTGTTGTGGTCGTCTTTCAGAAGATTGGTAAAATCAAAGCGACTGGTTTGCAATGGTGTGTCCAGGGCAAGTCTTCGAGGAGGTTGATATGCTGAAAGAAGGACAAGTGGCACCGCTCTTCGTCCTCCCGGATGCCGACATGGAATCCGTCGATCTTGCCGCTTTCAGGAACAAGAACAATGTCATTTTGTTCTTCTATCCGAAAGATGGAACGCCCGGTTGTACGCTCGAGGCCACGGATTTCTCCGATCACGAGGAGGAGTTTGCAAATTGTGGCTACGTCGTCGTCGGCATCAGTCGGGACGACTGCCTGAAGCATGCGGAATTTCGCGATGCAAATGGTATTTCTGTTCGCTTGCTTTCGGATGCGGACGGTGCCGTGTGCAAGAAATTCGGCGTGTGGCAGGCGAAGGAAGCCGACGGTGTCAAGCGCTTTGGTATCGCGCGCTCGACATTCGTCATCGATAAACAGGGCGTTCTTCGTCTCGTGATGTACGGAGTCAATGCCAAGGGCCACGCGCTGGAGATTCTGCGTGCGGTCAAGGAACTCAAACTATGAATATGGAAGTTGCGAAAAACATGGTGGTCACGCTTGATTACAGCGTGGCCGATCCCGATGGTGAAATCGTCGATGCCGGTCAGGAACCGCTGGTCTATCTGCATGGCGGCTACGACGACATCTTTCCGATGATTGAGGAAGGATTACAGGGCAAGAAGATTGGCGAATCGATTACGGTCAAAATGCAACCGGACGATGCTTTCGGGGAATACGACGCCGATCTCATCCAGATCGAACCCCGCCAGGGTTTCCCGAAGGAACTGGAAGTCGGCATGCAGTTCGAGGGATTACCCGATGGCGGCGACGAAGAGGATGTGCTGATCTATCGCGTGACCGAGATCGCTGACGACAAAGTGGTGCTGGATGGCAATCACCCGCTGGCAGGCATGGCACTGGTGTTTACCTGCACGGTGACGTCCGTGCGACCGGCCAGCCAGGAAGAGATTGCGCACGGCCATGTGCATGACGGAGATTGCGACGACTGAGTTGCGAGCCTCGCGCCAAAAAAAAGCAGCCTTCGGGCTGCTTTTTTTCATTTTCGATGCTTCAGTGCTCACGCCTCCAGCACAGAAAAGCCTCGAAGCCGCCGGATTCCCTGTTTTGTAATGCGAGACGGGCGCCATGCAATTCGGCAATACGATGAACGATGGTCAAGCCCAACCCACTGCCGTCGCCCTTTGCCTCGGTGCCGCGAAAAAATCGTTCTGTCAGTCGCGTCAGATTTTCATGCGGAACGCCGGGACCGTTGTCGCTGACGCCCATGACCAATTCGCTGGGTTCGTGGCGCAGAAAGACGGTGACAGGATGTTCCGGCGGGGAATAACGGAGCGCGTTACCGAGCAGGTTGCGCAAAGCGACTTCGAGCAGGCCAGCATCACCGTCAATGATCGTTTGCGATGTGGTGTCGATTTGCAACTCGATCGATCGCTCCGGTTCGGTATCGCGGATACCGGCGATCACGTCGTTCAACAGTTCGGCCAGGTTGACCGGCGCCGGATTTGACAACTGCGCCAGGGGGTCGAGTCGTGCCAGACGCAGCATTTGTTCGACCAGTCGGGTTGCCCGGTCGAGTCCGGCCAGGGTTTGCGTCAGCGCGTGCTGGCGTGCCTCCGGTTGCTCGCTCAGCATGGCGACTTGCGCCTGGATGCGTGCCGCCGCCAGCGGCGTGCGCAATTCATGCGCGGCATCGGCGGTAAATCGTCGTTCGTTCTCGAGCGACCCGCTCACCCGGAAAAAAAGGCGATTCAACGCTGCTACCAGCGGCTGGACTTCGCGCAACATCGGGCGACCGACCAAAGGACTGAGGTTTTCCGGAGAGCGGCTCAGCACCTCGTCGGCCAGACGGTTGAGTGGCCGCAAACCGATCCGCACCGAAAAATAGATCGCTACCAGCAACAGGGGCAGGATGATGCCGAGCGGCAAGACGGTCTTGCGGGCAATTTCCAGCGCCTCGCGATCCCGTCCGGGAATGGACTGGGCGACCTGAATCCGGTACTGCCCATCGGTAGTGTCCAGCACCAGACTTCGCCAGGGATGATTGGCGTGACTCACATTCAAGAAACCGAGTGGTGCGTCGAAACCACTCGTCGGCGCATTGGCAGAACGGACCAGGATCGTACCGTCGGGACGACCAACCTGATACTCGAGCGTCAATTGGCCACGGCGGGCACGCAGACCACGTTGTTCGGCAACCAGACCGGGTAGCCGTGCCAGAAAATCAGGATCCTGTTGGGCTTGGGCAAGCATCAGCTGAGCCGTCTTGGCCAGTTGTCCATCCATCAACTCTTCGACCTCGTGGCGTGCCTGGCGGTAACTGAGCGAGGCCGCCGCAGCCAGCCCCAACAAGGTCGCCACCGAAACGAGGGCAAGCAGCCGCCAGCGCAGCGAGCGCACGCGGCCATTATCGAGATCTTTACCCATCAACCCGCCTCGCCCGGCTCACCGAGTTGGTAACCCAGGCCGCGCAGGGTGCGGATGAAACCCGCACCGAATTTCTTGCGCAGATGATGAACGTACACTTCCACCGTGTTGCTGCCGGTTTCCTCACCCCAGGCGTAGAGACTTTCCTCCAGCTGCGCGCGGGTGCGGATCTGCGTTTTGTGCCGCAGGAGATCGTGGAGCAGCGCATATTCCCGGGCCGACAAGGTGATCGGCTGACCGTTGAAGGTGACGCGTTTGCCGGCGGGTTCCAGCGTCACTCCGGCGTGCTCGAGGCGTGGACTGGCTTCGCCGCTCGCGCGCCGGACGATGGCGCGCAGACGCGCCAGCAGCTCGGGCAGGTCGAAGGGTTTGGTCAGATAATCGTCAGCGCCGGCATCAAGCCCGGCGATCTTGTCGGCACTGGTGTCCCGTGCGGTGAGGATCAATACAGGCAGGCGATTGCCGCGCCCACGCAGTTCGTTCAGAACCGACAGGCCATCACGGCGCGGCAAACCCAGATCGAGTACGCACGCATCGTAGGGGTGGTCGAGTAGCGCCAGACGGGCCGCCTCGCCGTCGCGAACCCAGTCGACGGCGTAGTCGGCGAGCTTGAGTCCGGCCAGAATGCCGTCGCCCAGAATGGCGTCATCTTCGACCAGCAGAATTCTCACTTATTTGGTTTCCTTGTTCAGTTTTTCCAGCAAGGCCTGCACTTCCTTGCGCCGGCCATTGTCGGCCAATTCGCGGCCGGAACGCGCCGGCGCCTTGAGCGCATTTTCCAGATGTTCGCGCGCTTCGGCATGGCGGCCTCGATCAAGCAAATACTCGCCGTAAAAGAAGTGCGGGTCAATCCCATCCGGATTGATGGCCAGCGATTTCTTGAAGTAGGCCTCAGCCTTGTCCTTGTCACCAAAGCCGATTGGCCAGCCAGGAACCTTCGCGTAGAGCGTGGCCAGGCTGGTATAGGCCGAACCGGCCAGTGCCTTATCGTTGAGCTTGAGCGCATCGTCAAGGCGTTGGCGGGCATCCTTGGCCAGCGACAGCGCGCCCAGTCCGGAACGGGCACCGGCCTCGCTGGAGATTACAATGCCATCCCAGATCAGGATTTCCGCGACGCCGGGGTTTGCCTCGACCAACTTGCGTGATTCCTGCGCCAGCGCCTGATACTGCTCGGCCTGTTGCTTCTCGGGGATCTGGTACTTGATCTCGGCCCAGCGTTTTTGGATTGGCTGGATGATTTCGTCTGGCGTTGCGGCCAGGACCGCGTTGCCGAAGAGCAAACCGAAACCAAGGGAAAACAGAATTTTCAATAATGTGTTCATGAGCAGTCCTTTCAAAATCAGGGGCGGGGAAGTGCGTGTTCCTTGACCGTCGCCAGCTTGCCAGCAAGCGCGCGGTCGATCACGCTCGGGGCGAAGCCGTTGAGCCAGGTAAAGATTCGTTCCGGAAAACCGATCTGCAGTTCGACGGCATTGCGGACGAGTGCACGCACGATCTGGCGCGCAACGTCGTGTGCTTCGTCGCTCGGACTGTTCAAGGCGCGGTTCAGCGCGTTGACCGCTTCGCTGTTCATCGGTGTGCGGATGGCGCGCGGGGAAATATGAATGACCGAGACCTGCGTATCCGCCAGTTCGCGGCGCAACGCCTGAGAGAAACCGCGCAATCCGGCCTTGGCTGCCGAATAGGCGGCGAATCCGGGAAATGGCAGCGAACCGAAGGTGGAACCGACATTGACGATCGCTGCCTGCGGTTGTGCGCGCAGCCAGGGCAGGAGCGCATGGGTGAGGCGCAGCGGCGCGGCCAAGCTGGTCCCCAGTACCTGCTCGATGCTTTTCCACTCCTGCTGTTCGACCAGACCGAATGCGCTCGTGCCGGCGTTGTTGATCAGCACGTTGATGCCAGCCACCTGCGCAGCACGGCTGATCGCCGCAATGCCTTCCGGTGTCGTCAGGTCGGCGCCGACAATCGACGCTCCCGCGGGCAGTTCGGTGCGTAGCGCCTCCAGCTTGGCGACATCGCGTCCTGCCAGCAGCAAGGTGGCACCGGCCGCCGAAAGCTGGCGGGCGAGTTCCTGACCCAGACCGCCGCCGGCGCCGGTCAATAAAATGCGTGCATTCTTTAGTTGCATGGCGTTCTTTCTTCAACGGGTAAGGCCCGGAAAATATCGCCGTACAGTTTGTAAAAGACTCGGGCGGCCCGCAGTACCTCGGCCTGGTCGTCCGGCGTCATTTTGTCGAGCAGATCGGCGAGATGGCGTGTGTGCTCCTGATCGAGGGTGCCGTGCGAACGCAGGTAAGAGAACGCGGCATTCGGCAGGCCGAGCGCCTGCTGGATGCGATCGGCGGCGGTCAGCGCCAGCGCCACGCTGGTTCCCTCGAGCACGAAAACCATGCCGAAGAAACCGGCCGGGTTGCCACGCTGAATCAGGTCGTAGGCGTAGGCCACCATCAACTCCGCGGGCAGATCTGGCCGGCTTTGTCTGACTGCTTCGGCATCGCCGCCGGCGGCGGCAATATCGTTGAGGATCCACTCCTCATGGCCGATCTCTTCCTCAATGTATTCGGCCACGGCGCGGCGCAACCAGGCCAGACGCTCGGGCAGGCGTCCGCCGAGGGTCATCAGCAGTGGCGTGGTGTGGCGAACGTGATGGTAGGCCTGGCCAAGAAAAGCCAGATAGCTGGTTCGGCTGACCTCGCCGCGCAGACAGGCGGAGACGATTGGTGCGCCGAGGAGATAGTCGCGCTCGGTCGCGGTTTCAGTTGCCAGCGTTTCGTAAAAAGCCATGAATGGAATCCTCTTCAAGATTGGCACGCCGCCAGTGCAGCGGCGTAATGGTTAAGAATTGTCGAACGGACCGGGCGGCCGTTACCGGTGGCCATGCCGTTCAGGAAAGTAAAGGGGGTAGCCGCGACCCAGCCGCCAATGCGCGCGTAGTCGGGCAAAGTCTCGTTCGCTCGGCCGACTGCCCGCTGCAGCGATGCTTCCGACTGCCCGGGCAGCGGCACCAGTACGGCGGAGAGCGCCGATTGTGCCTCGCCGGCGACCAGCGCTTGGGCGATTTCCGGTTGCGCCAGCAAGACCGATTCGACCCACTCCGGCGACACATTGCGGCCGAAAGACGTAATCAGCAGGTGCTTGCGCCGCCCGGCCAGATGGATATGACCCGCCGGCGTCAGTTGGCCGAGGTCGCCGGTTGCAAACGGCAGGTGCCGGTCCCGCTCGGCATCGCCGAGATAGCCGAGGAACGCCCGCGTCGCGACTTGGATTTCGTCCTGATCGATCGACACCCGCACGTGCGCCAGCGGCCGTCCGGCATCGTCACTGTCGTCACCGGGGCGATTGAGGCTGACGACCGAACCACATTCGGTCAGACCATAGCCCTGGTAGGCGGGAATGCCGAGTGAACGCGCTTGCAGCAACTGTTCGCGCTCGACGCGTGCGCCGCCGACGGCGACGAACTGCAGGCCTTCCGGCGCCCGCTGCGCACCGGCCTGCAGCCACAGACTCCAGGTCTTGAGCAGTTCCGGAACCAGAATCAGGCTGTCAGGGCGGGATTCGGCAAGACGTTCCTGCAACCGTTCCGGTGCAAAGCCTGCCATACCCTGCCAACCGATTCGGGCCAAAGCGGGCAGGTGAATTTCAGCACCGCGCAGTAAAGGTCCGTAAATGCCGGCGCTATTTTCCAGCAGCAGCGACAGCGGCAAGACAGAGAGATGGCGCCGGACCGGCAGATCGGCCAGGCGGTCGATGACGGCGTGGGCCGTATCCAGCAATCCCTCGGCTGTCAGACAGACGCCTTTCGGCGCGCCGGTGCTGCCGGAGGTGTAAGAGATTTTTGCCGTTCCGGCGGGCAGGGCGACTCGCTCGACCGTGCGTGTCAGCCAGGTCAGGCCACGCCAGCTTCCGGTTGCTTCGAAGCCGATTTCAAGCGACAGGATCCGCGCCGGCTGATCGCTCAGGACGAGATCGGTGCCAGTTTGATCGAGCGCATGCGACAGCTGCGCCGGTGTGAAAAATGTGGGCAGCGGCAGTACCGGTGTCTGTGCGCGCAATGCGGCGAGATCGGCAATCGCCCAGCGCGGCGAGTTGTCGGCCAGCAGGCCAAGCACCTGCGTAGCGCGCAAGCGCGCGGCGAGCGCGTCGATTTCACCGAGCAGCGCGTCGCTTGTCCAGACCTCTTCGTCACCCACCAGCACCACCGAATCCGGCACGCGCGCCGCCAGCGCGGCGAATAGTGAGGTCGAACTCATCGTGTTCATCTCACTCATGCGCCGCTCCGCATACGCTCGATGGCCAGGCGGATGGGGCCGGTGACGACGATCGGCTGCGTCTCGTAATAGCTGCCCCAATCATTCGCTGCATCGCCGAGTCGGGTCGCATCGGCTACGGACAGCGCCAGCAGCGGCAGACCGAGCTTGGTGAAGATGCCGATCAACTGCTGCGTCGCGGTAAAAACCACCCATTCGAAGCCGGCGCGATGCAGATGGCGGGCCATGTGCAGGATGATGTCGAGACTGCCGCCGGCGCGATCCGACGCCAGATTGCCGACTTCGACGATGCGCTGCCGGTCGATCTGGATACCGGCCCGCTGGCCGATAATGCGCTCGATCGGCGCATCGAGATAACGTTCGAGAAACAGCGGTTCAGTGTTGGCGCCGCGCCATCCGGCCGAAGCGACGATCCGCTCGTCTTCTTCGATCAGCATCAGATTGGGCGCAAAGGATTTGACATCGGCCCCATAACGTTCATGGAAGATGTGTCGGATAAAGTCTTCCGCTTCGGCACGACGGGGCGCATTCAGGTCGAGATGCGTCGCACGGATGGATAACGATCGGGTCTTGTCATCCAGGTGGGACGATCGGGCTGGCTGCATGATGATGACTCCTTCAAAGTGGTCGATGGCGTCATCGTAGGCAGCCAAGCTTAAGGCGATCTTAACGGATAGCGAAAGTTAATATCGCTGAAAGGCGCGCCAAATGGCGATTTGCGGGCAGTGAATGGCTACATAACAATAACCACGCGCGTTTCAAGGCGGTATGTGTCGCGTCGCCCCGCAAGGCTGGCAGAACAAGCTTCTTTGAATTAATTGCCGTGAAAGACAATATACATGAGCATCTCGTGGCAGGTCGTCGCGAAATCCCCTATTGAAGGGCTTTGCGGGCTTGTCTCTACGTGAGGCGTTGGTTTTCAGAAAACCAAATCCACCCAATGACGTACCGTAAATCAGCGGTGCCTGGCTAGTGGATCGACTTCGCCGCCATTCCAGAATCGGGAAGGGCGGTTTGCTGCAGGCAGTTAACTGGCGCCGGGGCCGTTCGTTTGGCGGGTGACTCGCGCTGTTCTTGGCGCACATTGATCAACGCTCCGCAGACCCGGCACGGCGACTGGCGATCGCTGCGGGTCAGCGCCCGGACATACGGCTGGATCAAGGTGTGCCATGGGCGCCAAGCGGCGTTGTTTGGAAGCTTGCTGCAGGCCGTGCCACAAGCCCTAGCGGGCGCGCGAACAGGGCGAGTAGGGCGACGATCAGCGCACTGGAGAGCCACATCGTCCACAAAGTGTGCGAGAGGAAGTGCTGGCCGCGCATCTGCTGCACCCAGCCGAGGGTAAAACCGGCCAGCAGGCCGAAGGCGAAGACGTCGCGTGCGCGGGTTGGGGAGTGCGGCAGCCAGAACGCGGCCAGTGCCGAGAGCCACATCGCACTGCTGGCGTGCCCGGCCGGGAAACAGTGTCCGGCGACCCAGTCGACCGGAACGGCGTCGAGCAGGCGCAGGAAGGGGCTCTTGCCGCCGTAAAGGTCGACGCCCCAGGGGCAGTGCAGCGCCGAGCCGCGCTTCAAGGTGGAAATTAACAGTGGTTCGAGGATCGCGGCCAGTGCCGAGATGCGTAGCGCCGCGCGGTGCGCCGGCGCGAGGCGGGCAAAGGGGCGGACGAGGTCGAGGAGGGCGCCGGCCATCAACAGGAAGCCAATCCACACGAGTACGTTCTTGACGTAACCGTGCATGAAGGTGGTGGCGAACCAGGTCTTGTCCCACGGGAAGCGCTGGCTAGCCGGGTCGAAGTACAGGTCGGCGAACCACAGATCAAGGTCGGCGTATTGGCCGAGCGCCAAGACGAACAGCGCGCTGACGGCTAGGATCGCGAGGGGCTGGACGAACCAGGAGCGGGAATCTTTGCGGGTGAGCAGGGACGGCATGGTGGACTCCAATAGTGTCGGAAAGGAGTATTGCCGTGTCTGTTTAAACGAAGCTTAAGAATCCATAAAAAATCTGTTAGGACTGGCGGCTCTTGGTTGGACGCGGTGGCGCCTAGTTCGAAACTATTGTTTTTTCTTCAGGATATATACTCGCCACATCGAATAACCGGGGAGAAAATCATAATGTCCTGCGATATCGAACCCTGCTGCGCAAAATTCTGATTCAGCCTGTTGAGCTGTGATGACGAACCGGTTCTGATAACTGTGCCTGGCTTCTGGGCGTCTCGTCCGTTCAAGGCGCTTCCTGCGCCAAGCCTTGAAATTTCCATCCACCCACAAAGAAAGAATGACGCTATCGCGCGTCACGCGATGGAACTCCTTGAGCACGGCCAATCGATCGTCAGACAGCCCAATGTGATGCATGAGCCGCATGCAAAACACGCAATCGACGGAACAGTCAGGCAATTCAATCGCGAAGGCCGAGGTTTTCAGTAAACGAACACCGCCGTCAATCAGATCGGGATACGCCGTTGCAGCCACGTCAAGCATATCCTGTGAATTGTCAGCCGCGATCAACTCACGTACCGACCTTTCCCTCAAAACCGGCCAGAATCGGCCTGTCCCACAAGGCAGATCAAGAATCAGCTTGGGGTTACCTGCCAAATCCAGGGATTTTCTGACCAATTGAACATCGCGCGAGTGCGATAAGCGACGGGACCAATTCTCCCGATGCTTTTCAAGGTAAACCTCCGCCTGTAGCCGGTTGTATTTGTCAGAAAATTCCAAATGCATTTGTGTCTGTGGTTTGGAGATTGGAGAGCTACTGCGAATTCAAGTTCGAATTGCGAAAGGAGTGGGCGGTAAATTGAAGAGTATATCATGGGGCGTGAGATAGCCCAAAGATTTTCTGGGGCGATGATTCAAGCGATCCT
>CAYUYI010000024.1:0-13603 GCA_964448995.1 uncultured Propionivibrio sp.
GACCGGGCATGACAGGCCAGAGGCAAGCTCACGGTGCACCTGCGACTCGGTCGTGCGCGCGCCGATCGCTCCCCAAGCGATCAGATCGGCGGTGTATTGCGGCGTGATCGTATCGAGAAACTCGGTGGCGCACGGCAGGCCGAGTTCGTTGATTCCGAGCAGGAGGCTACGCGCCAGCCGCAGCCCCTCGTTGATGCGGAAACTGTTGTCGAGGCGCGGATCGTTGATCAGTCCCTTCCAGCCCACGGTCGTCCGCGGTTTCTCGAAATAGACGCGCATGACGATCAGCAGATCCTGCGCGAAACGAGGCACCTCCGCCCGCAAGCGCTTGGCATAGTCATAGGCAACATCGACATCGTGGATCGAACACGGTCCGATGATCACCAACAGTCGGTCGTCGGCCCCATGCAGAATACGATGGATCGCCTGCCGGGCGCTAAAAGTCGTCTGTGCCGCGCCGACATCCATCGGAAATTCGCGAAAAATGTGCGACGGTGGCACCAGCTCTTTGATTTCGCGGATTCTCAGGTCATCGGTATTCGGCTTGTTCGGCAGGCTCATCAAACATCCTCACGGAAAACGGCGCAGGGCGGTAATACCCGGTTGAAAGGCCCGATTCTACTCGAAGACAGCCGGCGATTCTGCCGCCACATCGGCACGTCCTGCCCCCCGACCGGAGCCGGCAGGGGAATTCCTCTATACTGACGCTCCGACATCGCCGAAGGGCATTCCGCGCATGCAACTCTCGAACTGGCTGGTCTTCTGCAGCGTCGCGCTGCTCGTCACCTTCACGCCCGGCCCGGCGGTACTGATGGCCATTTCCAACGCCATCGCTGTCGGCCCCCGCCGCGCCCTGATCTGCTCGCTCGGCAATGCCGTGGGGCTGCTGGTCGTTTCCGCCGCCGCCATGGCCGGCATGGGCGTCGTGCTGGCCACTTCCGCTACCGCATTCACCGTCGTCAAGCTGTCCGGCGCCGGCTACCTGATCTACCTCGGCATCCGCCAGTGGCGCAACCGGGCCAGTGTATTCCGGGCCGATCTCGTCGCAGAATCAATCAGTGCCGCACGCTCGACGCGGCGTCTCTTCAGTCAAGGCATGACCGTGGCGCTCACCAACCCGAAGGCCATCCTGTTCTTTTCGGCACTGTTCCCGCAATTCCTCGTCCCAGACACGCCGATCGTCACGCAATTCATGGTCCTGACGCTGACCTTCGCCGCCTGCGCCGTGTTTTCGCACCTCGTCTATATCCTGCTGGCACGCACCCTGAAAAACCAGCTCGCCAGTCATTCGCGCGCGCGCCTGTTCAACCGCGTCACCGGCGGCGCCTTCATCCTGCTTGGCTTGAGCCTGCTGCGCCTGCCGCAGAAAGCGGCCTGACCGCAGCGCCGCGCCGCCGAACTCAGGCGGTGCCGCCCACGGTTAGCCCATCGATGCGGAGTGTCGGCTGCCCCACACCGACCGGTACGCTCTGACCGTCCTTGCCGCAAGTGCCGACCCCGGGGTCAAGTCGCATGTCGTTGCCGATCATCGACACCTGATTCATCGCTTCCGGCCCGCTGCCAATCAGCGTGGCCCCCTTGACGGGATAGCTCACCTTGCCATCCTCGATCATGTACGCTTCGGACATGGAAAAGACGAATTTCCCATTGGTAATATCGACTTGGCCTCCACCGAAATTGACGGCGTAGATCCCTCGCTTCACCGATTTGATGATTTCCTCGACGCTCTTGTCGCCATTGATCATCGTCGTGTTGGTCATGCGCGGCAGGGGCAAATGGGCGAATGATTCGCGACGACCATTCCCGGTCGGCGCCACCCCCATTAGCCGGGCGTTGAGACCATCCTGCATATAGCCTTGCAGGATACCGTCCTCGATCAACACCGTACGCTGCGTCGGATTGCCTTCGTCATCGATGTTCAGAGAACCGCGTCGCCCCGCCAGCGTGCCGTCGTCGACCACCGTGACGCCACGCGAAGCTACTCGCTGTCCAACCCGCCCGGAAAAAGTCGAACTGCCCTTGCGGTTAAAGTCGCCCTCCAGCCCGTGCCCCACCGCTTCATGCAGCAGAATGCCGGGCCACCCGGAGCCGAGCACCACCGGCATCATCCCGGCCGGCGCCGGTCGTGCATCAAGGTTAACAACGGCCTGATGCACCGCCGCCCGCGCGTAATCCCGCAAGATATCGTCGGTAAAATAGCCAAAATCGGTGCGCCCGCCACCGCCGGATGAACCCTGTTCACGTTTCCCCCCCGGCCCCTCGACGATGACGGTGATTGATACCCGCACCAACGGTCGGATATCGGCCGCCAAGCGGCCATCGCTACCGGCCACCAACACCACTTCATATTCACCCGCAACGTGAGCCATGACCTGCACGACACGCGAGTCCTCGCCCCGGGCATACGCCTCAAGGCGCTCGAGCAGGCGAACCTTGGCCGCCGCGTCAAGTGACCCCAACGGATCGTGCGGCACATACAGCCGATGACCGGCTGCCACTCGCCCCATTTTCGCAGGCACCCGGCGTTGCTGCCCAGCGGCTGCGATGGCCCGCACGGCACGTGCGGCGTCGCCCAGGGCGATCTTGCCAATATCATCAGAGTAGGCAAAAGCCGTTTTCTCACCGGAAATTGCCCGAACGCCAACCCCTTCGTCGATATTGAAACTGCCCGATTTGACGATTCCCTCTTCAAGACTCCAAGCCTCAGTCCGACTGTACTGGAAATACAGATCGGCATAATCGACATCGTGTGCCATGATCGTGCCGAACACCCGGGTGAGATCCGCCACGTCGAGGCCATAGGGAGTCAGCAGCGTTTTCTTCGCCTGCCGCAATACGGATTGCGTTTGATCACTCATCGTTCATCCATTTCCAGTTCACATCACACGGTGCTTGAGAGCGGGGAGGCTCGCCCGCACCTCGGCAATTCGTGCATGGTCGAGATCGCCGATCACCACGCCCTCGCCTTTGTCACGCCGCGTCAGAACAACACCCCACGGATCGATCAGCATGCTATTGCCATGCGTCTCTCGACGATTTTCGTGCAACCCGCCCTGACCAATCGCCAGAACATAACATTGATTCTCGATGGCGCGGGCGCGCAGCAGAATTTCCCAGTGCGCCCGCCCTGTCGTCTCGGTAAAGGCGGCCGGAATCACCAGCAGGTCGTTGACGCCCAGCCGGCGATACAGTTCCGGAAAACGCATGTCATAGCAAATGGAAAGCCCGACTCGGGCAAATGGCGTCTCAAAGCTCACCGGCTGCGTTCCCGGCTCGATCGACGCGCTCTCGTCGTAACGTTCGCCATTTTTCTCAAAACCGAACAGGTGGATCTTATCGTAGCGCGCCACACGCTCGCCCAACGGATTGAATACCAGACTGCTGTTAAGCACTTTATCCGGACTGGCGGCAACCAACGGCATCGAACCACCGACAAGCCAGATACCGTGACGGCGGGCAGTGCCCCCCAGAAAATCCTGAATCGGACCCTGCCCGTCAACCTCGCGCACCGCCACCTTGTCGCGCTCGCGCAACCCCATGATCGGAAAATACTCGGGCAACGCCACCAGTTGCGCGCCCTGGGCAGCAGCTTCGGCAATCAACCGGCCCGCTGTCGCGAGGTTTTCGTCCACGCGTGGCGTGGAAATCATCTGCACGGCGGCGAGCCGGGCATTCGGCCGCTTCACCGGCACTTCATCTTGCCGAAGGCTCATTACTCACTCCTGTTTGTGGGATGTTCGGGAGACGCGGCACGGGAAGGGGCGCCGCGGCACTGGTCATTTTTTCCACCTTCGGATCGTCCCAGGTACCCGTCACCAAATAATCGAAACCAAACATCTGGTTCAACGGATTCTGCAACACCTTGTGCGCCAACAGTGTCGCTACGCCTGCCACGGGATTGACCAGCGCGACGCCGAGGGCGGCCGTACTGCCAAGTTCCGGCTGCACATTGACGGTCAGCCGCTGGGTTTCGCGCTGGAGATCGACTTCGCCGCGCATCACGACGCGTGCGGACGGGCCATCAATCTGCAGACGATCAGTACGCATCACGCCGTTCTGAACCGACAGCTTGGCAGCAATGCTATCAAAGGCGAAACCCTCGCTGAAAATATCACGAAAATCAAGCGCGATGCGCCGTGGGAAACTCTGCAGGCTGATCAGTCCCAGCAGCTTGCCGGCACCCGGATCAATCTTGACGAATTGTCCGCGCGATGACTCAATCGACATCTCTCCGTTAAGCGAGGAAAATTCAAACGCGAGCGGCGAACCTTTCCAGCCCAGTTGGCCCTCAAGCTTGCCGGTCGCGGCGCGCAGCGCCCCCGGATAGCCTAGCCGATCAAGCAGTTTGCCGACATCCGGACTATCGACCTTGAAATCGAGTTGCGTCTGGCTGCGTCCGGCACCAATCAGCCATTGCCCGCTACCGGTCAGGGCACCGTGAGGATTACTCATCTGCACTTTGCCGAGCTTCCAGGTACCGCCCTCATTACGCGCCTGCAGTTCGAGCCGGCCGAAGTGACGTTCTCCCAGCTGAAATTCGTCGGCAACAATGTCGAGCGCCGGCAATTCGCGCACCGCTTCGCCGTTTTCCACCTCGGCGACTTCGCTGGACGAAACGATCCGCAGTTGTTTCATGCGGGCGGTCAATTTACCTCGACCGGCGCTGTCCCATTGAAAATCCCCGTTCATCTGGTTCGAACTGAAGCGTCCCTTCCACTGCCCGGGGGTGGAACTGGCGGCGAGATCGACATCCAGATAGTGCCGGCCGAACAATCGCATATCCGGTGTCTTGACGCTAACCATATCCGGCATGAACCCAAGCGAAGAATCCCCAACACTGCCCTCCGCCACGCTGCCGGTCTTCGTCCGGAACAGCGCACGCCAAGCATCCAGATCGAGTTGCCGTGCCGTCACACCAACCGACATCCCACTTTCAGGCAACGTCTGAGACTGTCCGATACCGATCGCCGCCCGTTCGGAGACAAAGCCGCTCGCTTGCTTGCGCCGGATCATTTGCAGCGAAAACACCTGCCCGAGCGACGCCACCAGTTGATCGCGCACAGCACCTTCTTCCTTGGCGAGCGATTTCTGGGGCTGGCGCACCGGCGAGCTCGTGAGCAATTTCTTTTCGAAATGCAATGCCAGGGTTTCGCTGGCATTCTTGGCGAACGGCTCAGGCAAGGTCGAAGCAATCCCGACCAACGATGAGTCGACCACGAGATCCGCGTTGCGCTTGTTGATGAGCACCTCCCCCCGATACGGGGTCGTTCCCGACAACCGCGCCAGCACCGGCGAATCGCTCTGCTTGCGCAGTTGCTCAATATTGATCGAACCATTGGCCGTGATCACGACGCGACCATCCTTCTGCAACCCCCCTTTGATCTTGAGCGGTCCGCCGAAGAGGTTGGCGCTGATCTCCGGCACACGCAGGTCGCTGCCTGAAAACTGCACGCTGCCATTGACCTGCCGCAGGGGCGGCAAGGCTGAATCGACAAGTACTTCGTTATTCAGGAAGCGGTATATTCCTTCGATCTTCGATTCGGCGAGTTTTTTCTCGTCGAGCGGAATCTTCAGTGACAGATCGAGGTGCCCGACACCAGTTGCCCGCATGCCTTCGGTAAAACGGTCGATGCGGTCGGCCACCGGACTTTGGTCGATGAACTTGAGAAACTCTGAAGTCGGCCCATCGGCCTGGCCTTTGACGAGCAACGTCGAAATGGGGGCATCAAAATCGGGAATTTCGGCCCGTGTCGCCGCAAGTTTCGCCCCCAGGATCAGGCCCTCGTGGGCGTCAACGACCATGCCGTTCCCCTCGAAGCGCAGATCGCCGTGGATGCCGTCGATGCGCGGCCACCCCTTCGCATAGTCAAGCACCACGTCCTGCGCTTTGACGGTCACCAAAAACTGCCCTTTACGCTTGTCGAGGAACGGAAAATCGTCAAGATTGCCTTTCAGGATCAGCTTCGCCTCGGGCGATTTCCCCGCCAGAATCGAATCACGCAACCAATAGCGCGCCCCGTCGCCAACCGCACGCGGCATATAGCGCCAGACGGCACGGGCATCGGCGCGCGTCAACGCAGCCGTCAGATCGATGTACCCCGGACCGCCACTACCGTCATTGCGATAGACCCCCTGGGCCGAGCCTGCCGCTTCCGGCCCCGTAAACTCAACACGCGACAGTTCGGCTTCCAGCCCGTTCTTGTCAATCTTCCATTGAGCGCGGGCAGACAGGCTATCGAGCTCGATCAGTGAGACTGGGAAGACGCTGGGCAGATCGAGACTGGAGTGTTGCGCGAGAAGATTGGCACTCCCCGCCTTCTCGTTTGCCTCAATCGCCCCTGACATCCCTGAAAATCCCGGGAAATAGCCCTGTGCGCGAAGCGCCAGATCTTCAAAGCGAGCCTTGAGCGCATAGGTCTCCAATCGCTCCCCGTTACCACGCCAACGCACATTAAGATCGGCGATGCGGCCACGCGGGGCATAATCGCCAAGCAAGCGGCGGGTGTGCGCATCCAGCGGGAGGCGCTCGGCCAGTCGCGCCAGCGCGGATAGATCGAGATGGCTGGCGCTGGCTTTGCCCGAAACATCCTCATCCCCCTTGCCCGGCTGCCATTCGGCATGAAAATCGGTCGGCTCGATGCGGATAGCTTCGGACGCTTCACCCTTGGCTCGTGGCTCAGAACGTGTCTCGAGTGCCACCTGCCGCCCGTTCACGACGAACCCCTTTTCCGAAAAGCTCGCGGCAATCCGTCCGGAAAGGCGCGCCAGATCGAGCGATGGCAAGTGCCGCGCCAGACGCAGATTGGCATCGACCAGAGAAAGATCCAGCGTCATTTCTCTCAACGCCCCATCGGCCACACCAATCCACGCCCGCAGCGCGCCCCGCCCATGCGGCAACGCAAACGGATAGTCGATCCACTGTCGCCAGACAGCCAAATCGATCTCGTCGATTTCGGCAAAAGCATTCCCGGACCAATCTCCGCGAGAATCGATATCGCTGCCACGGAAATCCCCGCGCACATCAATCGGAGAAGCGAATTCCGCCGGAGGCCGGGCAGTCAATCCAAAGCGGTGAGTTCGCCCAAAATTATCAAGCGCGAAGTTCAGTGATTCAAGGCGCAAAACCGGAGCCTGACGCTGCTCATCCTCCCAGATCAGGGTCGCATTGTGGATGCGGACACGGCGCAACCCGAAAATCCAGTCCGAGACATCCGAATCACCCTCGCCACCGCTCAACGGAATCCCGGCAATAAAGAAATGCCCTTCGCGATCACGCCGCAGATGGAGTGTCGGCTGATCAATGCGCAACAGC
This sequence comes from uncultured Propionivibrio sp., assembly GCA_964448995.1. GTDB lineage: Bacteria > Pseudomonadota > Gammaproteobacteria > Burkholderiales > Rhodocyclaceae > Propionivibrio. The sequence continues at coordinate 7,313 of CAYUYI010000024.1, forward strand.
CGCAACCGCGCCTTGGCGTTGGGGACCGACCACCAGGACAGGATGGCCTCGACACGCGAGAAGGCCAGCGCTGGGCGTCCGGCGGCATCGTGCACCTGCACGTCAAACAAAGTCAGATCCGGATTGATCCCCTCCCAGCTGGCCTCGATGCGACCGATGCTGACCGCTTGCCCCAAACCCTGGCTCACGAATCGCTCGATGTCCGGCCGGTGTTGTTCGATGTTCGGCAGGATGCTGTAGCGCAGTGCCAACACCAGCGTGACGAAGCCGAAATAGATGAGCCAGAAGCCCCAGACCATCAGCCGCCACAATCGCCTCGCGACGGGCGAAGCGGTCAACCGGGGGAGCCACGGGAAGCGCCGCCCGGCAGCCGCGCATACGGCGTCCGGGCGCATCACCGCAGCTCCGCCGGCAGAAGGTTTTGCCAATTATCGGAAAGCGTCACTAGAATGTCGAAGTGAATGAAACCATTGAGATCGCCATTGTAACGGCTTTGCCCGCCCAAGCGGCGCGCCCCCGGGAAACGGCCGATCACCTAAACCGGGTTCCCCCACCATGACCGACACCTCCTTCGCCGAGTTCCTCCCCGACTGGCAACCTGCGCTAACCCACAGCTTCTACCTCCGCCAGCTACTCGACACTCACCCGGACGTTGCCCGCTGGCTGAACGAACATTGGCGACACGCCATCGACACCGCGACGATGCAGGCTTTTCTCGACGCAGCGCACCCCACCGACGAGGAAAGCCTGCGCTGCGCGCTGCGCCAGCTACGCCAACGCGTGATGGCGGCACTGGTCGTGCGCGACATCTCGGGGCAGGCGCCACTGTCTGAAGTCGTCGAAACCATGAGCACGCTGGCCGATCTGACCACCAATGTCGCGCTCGACGCCCTGCACCGCCAACTGGCAGCTACTTTCGGCGAACCACTCGACAAACACGGGCAGCCACAACGCCTGCTTGTCATCGGCATGGGCAAGTTGGGTGGCCGCGAGCTAAATGTGTCATCCGATGTCGATTACATCTTCATCTACCCCGAAGACGGCGAAACCGCTGGCTCAGCCGAAACACGGCGCAAAATCGAGGCCTACGAGTTTTTCACCCGGCTCGGCAAGAAACTGATCGCTACCCTCGCCGAAATCACCGGCGACGGGCAGGTCTTTCGCGTCGACATGCGCCTGCGCCCGAACGGCGATTCCGGGCCGCTCGTCTGCTCGCTCGTTTCTCTGGAAAACTACCTGATCACGCAAGGGCGTGAATGGGAACGCTATGCCTGGATCAAGGCGCGGGTCATGAACGCTGGCGACAACCAGCAACCCGTCTGGATTGCCGCGCTGGAGAAAATCGTCCGCCCCTTCATCTACCGCAAGTACCTCGACTTCGGGGCAATCAATGCCATGCGTGACCTGCATGCCCAGATCCGGCGCGAAGTGGCGCGCAAGGACAAGGCCGACCATATCAAGCTCGGCCCCGGCGGGATTCGCGAGATCGAATTCATCGCTCAGGTCTTTCAGCTCATTCGCGGCGGGCGCGACGGCATCCTGCAAATTCGTCCGACGCTCAGCGTCTTGCCGCTGCTCGTCGACCGGCATCTGTTGCCGGCAGAAAGCGTACAGGAACTCATCGACGCCTATCATTTCCTGCGCCGCCTTGAACATCGGCTGCAATACGTCAACGATGCCCAGACGCATATGCTGCCATCCAGCGAAACCGAGCGGATGCAGATCGCCCGCTCGATGGACTTTCACGACTGGGCTGCCTTCGCCCCGGTGCTCGAAGCGCATCGCCAGCGCGTGGCCCATCACTTCGAGGCAATTTTCTCCGACCCGGAAGAAGGCACGCATGCCCTGGCCGGTCTGTGGTTCGAGCAGATCGATGGTGAGGACGCGCTCGAAGCAGTTTCCGACCTCGGCTTTCGCCAGGCCAAACACATGCTGGAAAGGCTCCGGAGTTTCCGCCAGAGCGCCAAGTATCAGCAATTGCCGGCACAAAACCGCGAGCGGCTCGACATGCTCGGCCCTCGTCTGATCGAAGCGGCAGCGGCGACGCCAAGTCCGGATGCAACGTGGCAGCGCGGCCTCGACTTTCTCGAAACCGTCAGTCGGCGTGGCGCGTATCTCGCGTTGATGCAACAGTATCCGCAAGCACTGACCAAGCTGGCCAACATTATCGGCAGTTCCGCTTGGGCAGCCACTTACCTGACACGCCATCCCATTCTGCTCGACGAAGTGCTCGACCCGCGCCTCTATGAAATCGCCACGGATTTTGCCGGATTCCGCAACACCATGGCCCAGCGGCTGGGCGAGGTCGTCGGTGACACCGAACGGGAAATGGACATCATGCGCGAGGAGCACCATGCTCAGGTCTTCCGCCTGCTGGCGCAAGACATCGCCGGTTTACAGACCCTCGAACGGCTCGCCGACCATCTCACCGAACTCGCTGACATCGTCGTTCAGACGACGCTCGGCCTCTGCTGGGAAAAACTCCGCAACCGTCATCCACAACCGGCACAACCACCAAAGTTCGCGGTCATCGCCTATGGCAAGCTCGGCGGCAAGGAACTCGGCTACGGATCCGACCTCGACCTCGTCTTACTGCATGACGACCCGGAACCCAGCATCAGCGAACTCTATGCTCGCCTCGGCCAGCGCATGAGCACCTGGATGTCGAGCCAGACTTCCGCCGGCCAGCTGTTTGACGTTGATTACCGGCTGAGGCCAAACGGCGATTCAGGCATGCTGGTCAATTCACTCGACGCTTTCCGCAGCTACCTGCTCGAAAAAGCCTGGGTTTTCGAACATCAGGCACTGACCCGCGCCCGCTTTTGCGCAGGTGATCCCGAACTCGGCGCCCGTTTCGAATCGCTGCGCATCGAAATCCTGCGCCAACCGCGCGACCTGCCAAAACTCCGGGAAGACGTACTGGCCATGCGCCAGCGCATGCTTGACGCGCACGCAACGAACAGCGCGGAAATCTTCGACATCAAGCACGACCCGGGCGGCCTCGTTGATGTCGAATTCATCGTCCAATACCTGATCCTCGGCCACGCCCATGCGCACGACCGCCTGTGCGGCAACCTCGGCAACATCGCCCTGCTCGGTATCGCGGCCGACCTCGATCTTGTCCCGCGAGAATTGGCTGATCCGGTCCGCACCATCTACCGGGAATACCGCCGCACCCAGCACGCTTTCCGGCTGGACGGCATCGCCGGCAGCAAGGTTGAGCGCGACGCCTATCGTCAGCAGATCGACACAGTACGCGCGCTGTGGTCACACGTTTTCGATGTCACCTGAAACCCCGGAAGCCAGACCATTTCCCATCAGCTGAGCGACAAGCCAATGGGCGTGCCGTTCAGCGCGTTTTCTTTCCGCTACTTCTTCAGGCTGTCGCGAATTTCGCGCAACAACAGAATATCTTCCGGCGTTGCGGGCGGCGGAGCCGGCGGCTCCTCACTCTTCAGGCGGTTCATCTGCTTGACCATGATGAAGATGATGAAGGCCAGAATGATGAAATTGACCAGGATCGTCACGAAGCTGCCATAGGCGAATACCGGCACCTGTGCCTTTTTCAGTGCATCCAGCGTCATCGCCGTCCCCGGCGGCACATTGCCAAGCACGAGGAACATGCCGGAAAAATCGAGCTTGCCGCCCATGATCCAGGCAATGATCGGCATGATCAGATCAGTGACCACCGAATCGACAATCTTGCCGAAGGCCCCGCCGATGATCACACCGACGGCCAGATCCATCACGTTGCCGCGCATGGCAAATGCTTTGAATTCCTGCAGCATGCTCATAACACCTCCTTGGATGACATCGAAATGGGTCTATCGTACTGCAAAGAATGCGATCGACTGACCCGCAGATTCACGTTTCCTCAAATTTGCCGCAATTTCTCGCCGGCGGCTGCCAGGGTCTCTTCCCGCTTGGCAAAGCAAAAACGAACGACACCATCATCGCGCCCATCCGGATGAAAGGCGGAGACAGGAATCGCCGCCACCCCGACATCGCGCGTCAGCCACTCGGCGAACTCACGATCCGACCGGCCGGAGATCGAGGCATAGCGCGCCAACTGGAAGTACGTGCCATAACAAGGCAGCAGTTCAAAGCGCGAAGCTCGCAATTGTTCGCGGAAAAAATCGCGTTTCTGTTCGTAAAACCGCGCCAGACCGAGGTGACGCGAAGCATCACGCATATAGTCGGCAATGCCGATCTGGCACGGTGTATTGACGGTAAAGACGTTGAATTGATGCACTTTGCGAAACTCACGCATCAGATCTGCCGCCCCAAGCACATAACCGATCTTCCAGCCGGTGATGTGATAGGTCTTGCCGAACGAGGAAACCGTCAGACTGCGCGCCGCCAGGGCCGGATGCGAAACAACGCTGCAATGCTGCCGGCCGTCGAAGACGATATGTTCATAAACCTCGTCGGAAAGCACCACGATATCGGTATCACGCACGATTTCCGCCAATACCGCCAGATCTTCCGCCGAGAGTACGCTCCCTGACGGATTGTGCGGTGAGTTGATGATGATCATGCGCGTACGCGGCGTAATCAGTGCGCGAACCGCGTCCCAGTCCGGGGTGTAATCGGGGAAACGAAGTTGCGCATATACCGCCTTCCCCCCAACCGTTTCAATCGACGGCACATAGCTGTCGTACACCGGTGCGAACACGATGACCTCATCGCCGGAATGCACAAAGGCGGCGATGGCGGTGAATAACGCCTGCGTTGCGCCGGCTGTCACAGTGATTTCCTGCTCGGCATCGAAGCGTGTGCCATACAGGGAAGCCACCTTGTCGGCGATCGCCGCACGCAACTCTGGCACGCCGGCCATCGGCGGATACTGGTTACGCCCGTCGCGCATGGCTTGCATCGTCGCCTCGAACAGCGCCGGTTCGGCCTGAAAATCGGGAAACCCCTGCGACAGATTGATGGCGCCACACTCGCTCGCCAAGCGTGACATGACCGTAAAGATGGTGGTGCCCACCGCGGGCAACTTGGAATCCACCGCCAGAGAGGAAGCAATCATTGTCGTTTACAATTCACAGAAAAGGACAGGGCGTAGTTTAGGGGCATGAAACCACACAAACAAGAGCGCCGCTGTTCCACCGCCATTCCCGGGAGGTGGCGCGGGAATCGTTTCCCCGCTACGATTCGGGTATCACCGAGAAATAGAACACTGCCCAGGCAACAGACAACATGAGCATCACCCAGACCGAAGAGGAACTCGAACGCTGCACCCTGAGCGGTCGGCGCGAGATCATTTTCCAGACCCGCAACCTGATCCGGCAGAAAGCCCGTGTCGCCGTCACCTTCGACGAAGGACGGCGAAGCTTTCTCACCGTGCTGATCGACCTGTCCGAAGACAAGGACATGTTGTACTTCGATATTGGCGGGAGCGACGAAACCAATCAGGCCTTCCTCAAATCCGAGCGCTGCCAGTTCTCAGCGGTCGTCGAAGGAATCCGCATCCAGTTTGCCGGGCGTGACTTGCGCCAGACGAAGCTCGATGGCGAACCGGTGCTGGCCACCGCCCTTCCGAAGACAATGCTGCGCCTGCAACGGCGCGACGCTTTCCGGCTGCAACTGCCGACGACGAAACCTTACATTTGTCGTATCCGCCGTGGCTCACCGGCGGAGCAGGCGCTGCCGATCTACGACATTTCGGTCGGTGGCATCGGCATCCAGATATCCGAAGAGCCGCAGGTCGAAGCCGCACAACACCTCGAGAACTGCTGGCTCGACCTGCGCGAGTCCGGCCTCTTTTCGGCCACGCTCGAAGTCCGCTACATCACCCACACGGAAAGCCGGCTGAACAAACCGATCTGGCACATCGGCTGCCAGTTCATCAACCTCTCTCCGGCCAACGAAACCCTCATTCAGCGCTTCATGGCCAAGATCGAAGTCGAACGTCGCGCGCTTTCCGCCGGCTAGCCCCCTATCAAGCAAAGCCGTTCAGTGCGCCCAGCGGCGGGAAAACATTCAACCCATGAACATCGACAACAAACCGACCAGGACACTGCGTCCCCTTGGCGATGGCGAGGCCATCGAAATCATCGACCAGACGGCCTTGCCGCATCGCTACCAAACGCGGCGGATCACCTCTCTGGCGGCCGCCGCACACGCCATCCGCGACATGCAGGTGCGCGGGGCGCCGCTGATCGGCGTCACCGCGGCCTATGGCGTCGCCCTGGCAATGAAGGAAAGTGCCGACGATGCCGCGCTGTCCTCCGCCGTTGACTTGCTCGGCGCCACCCGTCCGACCGCCGTCAATTTGCACTGGGCACT
>CAYUYI010000025.1:0-4269 GCA_964448995.1 uncultured Propionivibrio sp.
CCTTGGACGGATGAACGTTCTTGTTGGTCCAGTCCATTTCGGAAACGTGCACCAGACCTTCAATGCCCTGCTCGATTTCAACGAAAGCACCGTAGTCGGTCAGGTTGGTGACCTTGCCGAACAGACGGGTACCTTGCGGGTAACGACGAGCGATGCCAACCCACGGATCTTCGCCAAGCTGCTTGAGGCCGAGCGAAACGCGATTCTTGTCCTGGTCGAACTTGAGGATCTTGGCCTGCACTTCATCGCCGACCGCGAGCACTTCCGACGGGTGGCGAACACGACGCCAAGCCAGATCGGTGATGTGCAGCAGACCGTCGATACCACCGAGGTCAACGAATGCACCGTAGTCGGTGATGTTCTTGACGACGCCCTTGACGATGCTGCCTTCCTTGAGATTCGAGAGCAGCGCTTCGCGTTCTTCGCCCACGGTCGCTTCCAGAACGGCACGGCGCGAAACAACGACGTTGTTGCGCTTGCGGTCGAGCTTGATGACCTTGAATTCGAAAGTTTTGCCTTCGTACGGCGTGGTGTCCTTGACCGGACGCATATCGACCAGCGAACCAGGCAGGAAAGCGCGTACGCTGTTGGCCATGACGGTCAGACCGCCCTTGACCTTGCCAGTGATGGTACCGGTGATCAGTGTGCCGTTGTTCAGCGCTTCTTCGAGGTAGTTCCAGGCGGCAACGCGCTTGGCGCGCTCGCGCGAAAGGCGGGTTTCGCCGAAACCGTTTTCGAGTTGTTCGATGGCGACCTGGACGAAATCGCCGATTTTGGCTTCGAGTTCGCCGGCGTCGCTGAGGAATTCTTCACGTTCGATGTAGCTCTCGGACTTGAGTCCGGCGTTGACGACAACAAAGTTCTGGTCGATGCGCACGATCTCGGCCGTAATGACTTCACCTTGGCGCATTTCCTGACGTGTCAGGCTGGCTTCGAAAAGATCGGCAAAACTTTCTTGTGTGGAGGGAATGGCTGACATGATTAGGACCTATCCGCATGGCTGCGGGGTTACGTTAACAAACACCATCCACCGTCGATGGCCTGCATCGCAGATCATTACCGGGCGGATGACACCGGAAGCACGCGGCACAAACCGCCTGCCCTTGCTACAAAGCCACCTTGCTCCAGGCCAGCACCTGATCCACCGCTTGCTGGATGGTCATGTCGGTCGTGTCGAGCAGTTTGGCATCCTCGTTTTGCCGGAGCGGCGCAACGCTACGTTGACTATCGCGTTCGTCTCGTTCGCGCAAATCCTGCAAAAGAGGAAGGATGTTAGCAGTGATTCCTTTTTCGATCAACTGCTTATAACGACGTTGGGCACGTACCTCGACACTCGCCGTCAAGAAAACTTTGGTCTGTGCGTCCGGAAAGACCACTGAACCCATGTCGCGACCGTCAGCCACCAGCCCCGGCCCCCGTCTGAAGGCCCGCTGCCGGAACAGCAACGCGTCGCGCACCGCCGGCAGGGCCGCGACTTGCGACGCGCCGACAGAAATATCTTCGTGGCGGATGGCATCACCGACCTCTTCTCCGGCAAGAACGATTGAGTTCTCGCCAAATTCGACGTCCAGCGCGGCGGCGATGGCTGCAACCGCTGTCTCGTCCGTCCATGGGACAGCTGCACGGCGCGCCGCCAGGGCGGTTAACCGGTACAGAGCTCCGGAATCAAGATAATGCCAACCAAGCACGGCGGCGACGCGTGCCGCGACCGTTCCCTTGCCGGAAGCGGATGGCCCATCAATTGCAATTACCGGAACCACATCAATTACCTCAAAAAACTGTTTGAAATAACCGGGAAAGGTCTTGCCCACACAGCGCGGATCGTTGATACGCACCGGAATGCCAAAGGCTGCCAACGAGAAGCACATCGCCATGCGATGGTCGTCGTAGGTATTGATCCCCTCCGGCGGAGAACGAAAGATCTGCGGCGGAACAATCCGGAGAAAATCGCTCCCCTCCTCGACATTGGCTCCCACCTTGCGCAATTCCGCCGCCACGGCGGCGATGCGATCGGTTTCCTTGACCCGCCAACTGGCGATGTTTCTCAAACGAGTCGCCCCCTCGGCAAACAACGCCAGTGTCGCCAATGTCATGGCGGCGTCGGGAATGGCATTGCAGTCGAGATCGATACCACGCAGCCGCCCGCTCGCCGGTGCTCGCGCCTCGATCCAGTTCGGGCCGCAATCAATCCGTGCCCCCATCTGAATCAACGCTTCGGCAAAACGTACGTCGCCCTGAATGGAATCGGCGCCCACCCCCTCGACACGAACCGGGCCTCCGCCAAGCGCGCCGAGTGCCAGAAAGTACGAGGCCGATGAGGCATCGCCTTCGACATAAGCCACACCAGGAGAACGATACCGACTTCCAGCCGGCACCGTGAACCGCTGCCACCCTTGGCGTTCAACCAGCACCCCAAAACGGGCCATGACAGCCAGGGTAATCTCAATGTAAGGCCGTGAAATCAGTTCACCAACCACTTCAACCGTTGCTTCACCCCCGGTCAATGGCAAGGCCATCAGCAGTCCTGTCAGGAACTGGCTCGACACATCGCCACGAACGCGAACCACCTCGTTTGAACGTATGACTGCCGGGCGGATTTCGAGCGGAGGATAACCCTCGTTTTCCAGACAGGTGATATCGGCACCAAGTTGACGCAAGGCGTCGACAAGATCGCCAATCGGCCGTTCGTGCATGCGCGGCACGCCAGACAACTGGTAGCACCCGCCCGCCAGCGCCAGCACGGCCGTTAGCGACCGGAAGGCGGTCCCGGCATTGCCGAGAAACAGTTGCGCCTCGCGATTCGGGAAATGCCCGCCCACGCCGCCCACCCGCCAAGCGTTTCCACCCAGCGGACTGATGGCTACCCCCAGCGTTTGCAACGCCTCCAGCATGCGATCCGTATCGTCCGACGCAAGCAGATCGCGGACTTCCGTCTCGCCCTCAGCCAAAGCTGCCAGCAATAAAACACGATTCGAGATGCTTTTCGACCCGGGCAATCGCAAGTTCCCTCGAGCCGTCCGCAACTCTGGCAAATCGATAAAATCCATGCCCGTCTATTCCCCGATTTTGCCTTCGGCCCAAGCACGCCGCGCTGCCCGTGCGACAGCGAAGGTTTCCTCCAGGACGCTACCGTCGCCTTGGCGCAACGCCGTCTGCAATTCACTCAACTGCGCCTGATAGCGCTCCAGTTCGTCAAGCAACGCTCCGCGATTCGCCAGACAAATGTCACGCCACATTTCCGGATGGCTGGCGGCAATCCGCGTGAAGTCACGAAAACCGCTGGCTGCAAAACTGAAAAACTGCGCACTGTTCTCACGCCGTGCCAGGTCATGTACCAGTGCAAACGAGAGCAAATGCGGCAGGTGGCTGACCGCAGCAAAAACGCGGTCATGCTCAGCAGGTGACAACTCGCGCACCTGCGCGCCGCACCACTCCCAGGCCGAACGGAGCCGTGCCACGTCAAGCACCGAATTCTCCGGCAACGGCGTCAACACGACCTTCTTGTCGCGATAGAGGGTTGCACTGGCCGCCGCGGGGCCGCTATTCTCCGCGCCGGCAATCGGGTGGCCGGGCACGAAACGGCCGATCCTTTCACCGAAATATTCACGTGCGGCCGCCACGACATCGGTCTTGGTACTCCCGCCATCGGTGACTAGCGTCTGTTCGCCCAGATACGGCGCAATACGCTCCATGATCTCAGGCATCTGCGCCACCGGCGTGGCAATCAGCACCAGGTCAGCGTCAGCAACCTCGGCGCCCGGATTGGTCCCGACACGATCGATGATGCCCAGATCAATCGCCTGCGACAGGCTACCCAGACTGCGTCCAAAGCCAACGACTTCCTCGACTTGGCCAACCGCCTTGAGCGCCTGGGCAAACGAACCGCCGATCAGTCCGACGCCGAAAACGACCAGCTTGCCGAATTCCGGCTGCGTTCCCATGGCGCCCTCAGTATGCGGCAACGGGATATGAACCGAGCACCTTGCAGTAGGCCGCTCGCTGTTCCAGTTCTTGCAGCGCCGCAGCAACCTGCGGATCGTCGCGGTGCCCTTCGACATCGACGTAAAACACGTACTCCCACAGCGTATGGCGAGCAGGTCGCGACTCAAGGCGCGTCATCGAAACGCCGGCATCCGAGAATGGCGCCAGAAGATAGCAGAGCGATCCCGTCCGATTGGGGGCAGACATGATGAGCGATGTTTTGTCGCGCCCGGACCCGCCCGCCGCCTGCTGCCCCAGCACCACGAAACGCGTCGTGTTATTGGGCTC
>CAYUYI010000025.1:4369-13519 GCA_964448995.1 uncultured Propionivibrio sp.
ACCCGCCCGCCGCCTGCTGCCCCAGCACCACGAAACGCGTCGTGTTATTGGGCTCGTCCTCGATGTTGGACGCCAGTTTCGGCAAAGCATAGCGATCCGCAGCTGCATCGCCGGCTATGGCGGCGGCACCCTCTTCCGAGCAAGCGAATTGCGCAGCCTGCGCGTTGCTACCCATCGAAATCCGCTGTGCATGAGGCAACACGCGATTGAGCCACTCGTGGCATTGTCCGAGCGACTGCGCATGTGAATACACCTTGGTAATGCTGTCCAGCGAGGTTTCGCGTGACAACAAATGCTGGTGGATACGCAGAACAACCTCACCACAAATTTGCAGCGGCGTCGCCATCAAGAGGTCCATCGTCCGGCCGATCGCCCCCTCGGTCGAGTTCTCGATCGGCACCACGGCATAATCGGCATGGCGCGATTCAACTTCGCGAAAAACGTCGTCAATCGAGCTTTGCGGCAACAACTGAGCAGCATGGCCAAAATGTTTGACGGCCGCACTTTCCGAGAAAGTCCCCAAAGGCCCAAGAAACGCCACACCAAGCGGGCGTTCGAGGGACAGGCACGCCGACATCACTTCCCGAAAAAACCAGGTGACGCTGTCGCTGGACAGCGGCCCCGGATTGCGCTCCTGAATCCGACGCAGTACTTGCGATTCCCGCTCAGGTCGATAGACCGAGCCACCTTCGCCATGTCCTGCCTTGATTTCGCCAACCCGCTGCGCGCAGCGGGCACGCTGATTCAGCAGATCAAGCAACTGATTGTCGATCGCGTCGATCTCGCCCCGCACTGCAGAAAGACGTTTATGGAGTTCGTCACTCATGGCCGCCCCGCTACGATCTCTTTATTGCTGTTCCGTTCCGGGGATCGCTTCCGGGTCGGCACCTGTCGCCACCTCCGAATCGTCCTCGGATTCAACCACTTTCTCCAACCCCGCCAACTTTTCCCCATCATCAAGCGAGATCAGCGTGACCCCTTGCGTGGCGCGCCCAAGCTCGCGAATCTCGCTCACCCGGGTCCTAATCAGCACGCCACCTGTCGTGATCAGCATGATTTCATCCTCGTCCTTGACGAGACGCGCGGCCACCACCTTGCCGTTGCGCTCGCTGGCGGCGATGGCGATGACGCCCTGATTACCACGTCCCGAGTGACGGAAGTCGGCCAGGACTGTGCGTTTGCCATAGCCGTTTTCGGTCGCGACCAGCACGGTTTCCTGATGGTTCTCGGCCACCAGCAGCGACAGTACCTGCTGCCCCTTGCCAAGCCGCATGCCACGCACGCCACGTGCCGTGCGGCCCATCGGGCGCACGTCTTCCTCGTCGAACCAGACCGCCTTGCCGGCATCGGAGACCAGCACGATGTCCTGACTGCCGTTGGTGATTTCGGCACCGATCAGGTAATCGCCTTCGTCAAGCGCCACCGCAATGATGCCGGCCTTGCGCGGATTCGAGAAGTCGGAGAGCGGCGTCTTCTTGACCGTGCCCTGTGCGGTGCACATGAAGATGAAACGATCCTCGACGAATTCCTTGATCGACAGGATGGCATTGACCTTCTCACCTTCCTCGAGCGGGAACATATTGACAATCGGCTTGCCGCGACCCGTACGTGCACCTTGCGGCACCTCATACACCTTGAGCCAATAGACACGTCCACGGTTGGAAAAACAGAGAATCGTATCGTGCGTATTGGCAACGAACAGATGGTCGACAAAATCGTCTTCCTTCATCGCCGCCGCCTGCTTGCCACGGCCGCCACGCCGCTGCGCGCGGTAGTCAGCCAGTGGCTGCGACTTGATGTAGCCGGTATGCGAGAGCGTCACCACCATGTCCTGCGGCGTGATGAAATCTTCCATGCCGAGATCCTGGGTGTCGACAACGATCTCGGACCGACGCTTGTCACCGAACTGGGCGCGAATCCCGGCCAGCTCCTCGGTGATGATTTCGCTGATACGTTCCGGACGCGCCAGAATATCCATCAGATCGGCGATCTTTTCCAGGAGCTCGGAAAAATCAGCGACAATTTTGTCGCGCTCAAGACCGGTCAGGCGCTGCAGACGCAACTCGAGAATCGCCTGTGCCTGGGCTTCGGAAAGCAGATAGCCATTTCTCGACAGACCATACTCCAGCCCAAGCCCTTCCGGGCGTGTCGCATCGAGCGCCGCGCGTTGCAGCATTTCGGCCACCGTCGTCGACGCCCACAATTTCGACATCAGGCCGCGACGCGCATCGGCGGGCGTCGGCGACGCTTTGATCAGGGCGATGATCTCATCGACGTTGTCGAGCGCCACCGCCAGACCTTCCTGAATGTGCGCCCGCTCGCGCGCCTTGCGCAGTTCATAGACCGTACGCCGGGTGATGACCTCGCGGCGATGCGAGAGGAAACAATCGATCAGCTGCTTCAGGTTCAGCAGACGTGGCTGACCGTCCACCAACGCCACCATGTTCATGCCGAAGGTATCCTGCAACTGAGTCATCTTGTACAGATGGTTCAGCACCACTTCTGGCATTTCGTTACGTTTGAGTTCGATGACTACGCGCATGCCTGACTTGTCGGACTCGTCACGCAAATCGGAGATCCCTTCGATCCGCTTGTCGTTGACCAGTTCGCCGATCTTCTCCAGCAGCGAGCGCTTGTTCACCTGATAGGGCAGTTCGTCAACGATGATCGCCTGCCGGTCAGCACTCCCCTTGATATCCTCGAAGTGCGTCTTGGCGCGCATGATGACGCGGCCGCGACCGGTGTGGTAACCCTCGCGTACGCCGGACACACCGTAGATGATGCCCGCCGTCGGGAAATCCGGCGCCGGCATGATGTCGATCAATTCGTCGATGGTGATCTCGGGATTGTTCAGAAGCGCCAGGCACGCATCCACCACTTCGTTGAGGTTATGCGGCGGGATGTTCGTTGCCATGCCGACGGCGATACCCGACGAACCATTGATCAACAGGTTCGGAATCCGGGTCGGCAGGATCAGCGGCTCCTGCTCCGAACCATCGTAGTTCGGCCCGAAATCGACCGTTTCCTTGTCGATATCGGCCAGCAACTCATGGCCGATGCGCGCCATGCGCACTTCGGTGTATCGCATTGCCGCGGCGCTGTCGCCGTCAATCGAGCCGAAGTTACCCTGACCATCGACCAGCATGTAACGCAGAGAGAAATCCTGCGCCATACGTACGATCGTGTCGTAGACCGCCGTGTCACCGTGCGGGTGATACTTACCGATGACGTCGCCAACGATACGCGCTGATTTTTTGTAGGCTTTGTTCCAGTCGTTGCCGAGTTCGTGCATCGCATACAGCACGCGGCGATGCACGGGCTTCAGGCCATCGCGCGCATCAGGCAGCGCTCGACCAACGATCACGCTCATCGCGTAATCGAGATACGAGCGACGCATCTCGTCTTCAAGGCTGACGGGGAGAGTTTCTTTGGCGAATTGATCTACGGTCTGTTCCATTTTCTTATCCGGAGATTCCAGCGAAGAAGTGTGCTGACGGTCGAAAAGCCGTCTCGCAAAACGGATGATTCTATCACGACGGCTCATGCCACCGACTGACGCGACTACAAAGAAGATCGTCCGTTGCGCGCTCGAAAACCCGGAGAATCCGAAGTAAGCTTGCGCACCGTGATATGTTCACCGCACTCTAACCCGTCAAAACAGGCCATCCGGATATGCCGCCATCCCCCATCGAAATCGATTTGCTCATCGAAGCCCGCTGGATCATTCCCGTTGAACCGGACGACACGGTTCTCGAAAACTACGCCGTCGCGATCGACAAAGGCAATATTGTTGCAATTCTGCAACAACCCGAAGCACGAAAGCGCTATGCCCCGCGTCAAATCAGTCAACTACCGCATCATGTTCTGACGCCCGGCCTCGTCAACCTGCACACCCACGCTGCCATGACCCTGCTACGTGGACTTGCTGACGATCTGCCTCTGATGGAATGGCTGCAAAACCACATCTGGCCAACCGAAGCCCGTTTTGTTTCACCGCAGTTCGTTCATGACGGCACCCGCCTCGCCTGCGCCGAAATGCTGCTCGGCGGAACCACCTGTTTCAACGATATGTATTTTTTCCCGAAGGCGACTGCCGAAGCGGCGCTTCAAACAGGCATGCGCGCCGCCATCGGACTGATTGCCGTCGACTTTCCGACACCGTATGCGACCGACGCCGACGACTATCTGAACAAGGGCATGGCTGTCCGGGACAACTTCCGCGATGAACCGCTGCTCAGTTTCTGCCTGGCCCCGCACGCGCCTTATACCGTCAGCGACCGCGTTTTCACGAAAGTACTCACGCTCGCCGAACAGTGCGAACTACCCATCCACCTCCACCTGCACGAGACCGAGCAGGAAATCCGTGAGGGCAAGGCGCAGTTCGGCATGCGCCCGATGGAACGATTGCACCAACTGGGCCTGCTGGGACCGGGGCTGATCGCGGCCCACGCCATTCATCTCGAATCCAGCGAAATCCTTCAATTAGCACGACATGGCTGTTCCGTCGCCCATTGCCCAAGCTCCAACCTGAAACTCGCCAGCGGTATTGCGCCGATAGCGGAAATGGAAGTGCAGGGCGTCAACATCGGACTGGGGACTGACGGTGCTGCCAGCAATAACCGCCTCGATCTTTTCCAGGAGATGCGTCTGGCGGCGCTTCTGGCCAAGGCGCAAAGCGGCCAGGCCGATGCCGTGAGCGCCCACCAAGCCTTGCGCATGGCCACCTTGGGAGGCGCCCGCGCGCTCGGCCTTGATCACCGCATCGGCTCGCTGCGCCCGGGCAAAGCCGCCGACCTGTGTGCCATCAACACGAACGACGTACGACTAGCCCCCTGCTACGACCCGCTCTCCCACCTCGTTTATGCTGCCAGCCGAGAACAGGTCACCGACGTCTGGGTTGCAGGAATACAACGCGTCAACGGTGGAAAACTGGCTTCGGATAATGAAATTGAGTTGATCAGTCTGGCATCCTTATGGCACAATCAAATCCGTCCACGCGATGATTGACAAGGTTTTTAGTTCGTTAACCGAGGCGTTTCGGGTCTGTTGGGGTCTGCTCCACAGACTATAACCAATGAGGATCTCCAGATGAAAAAGACTACAAAGCAAAGTTTGATGGCCGCCGTGGCCGTTACCCTTGGTCTCTGTGCATCGTTTGCCCAAGCCCAGACCAGCAGTGTTTACGCGATTGACGGGCGTGGTGAAGTTGTCATGGATCCGTTCGGCCTCTGCTGGCGCACTGGCTTCTGGACCCCGGCTGCCGCGGCCCAGGATCCGAACGGCTGCAAGTGCGACAAGGATCTGATCGCCAAGGAAATCTGCGAGCCGAAGACGGCTGCTCCCGCTGCGCCGGCTGCTCCCAAGCCCGCCGCGTTCGGCGAGAAGGTCACCATTGCCGCTGACGCGCTCTTCGACTTCAACAAGGCGACGCTGCGCCCCGAAGGCAAGGCCAAGCTGGACGACGTCGTCTCCAAGGCCGGCAAGCTGAATCTGGAAGTCGTTATCGCCGTCGGCCACGCCGACCGCATCGGTGGCGCTGCTTACAACCAGAAGCTGTCGGAAAAGCGTGCTGCCGCCGTCAAGGATTACCTGGTTGCCAAGGGCATCCCGGCCAATCGCGTCTACACCGAAGGCAAGGGCAGCAAGCAGCCGGTCACCAAGCCGGATCAGTGCAAGGGTGCGAAGAGCGCCAAGGTCATTGCCTGCCTGCAGCCTGACCGTCGCGTCGACATCGAACTGATCGGCACCAAGAAGTAATCCAGCCGACTTCAAGAAAAGCCCTGCCTCGGCAGGGCTTTTTTGTTGTTGCCTAGACCACAACTTCCTGAGAGACTCAAACGCACCATGCAAAATGCCGACCCGCAGGAACTTGAGAAATTCAGCCAACTTGCCCACCGCTGGTGGGATCCGGCCAGCGAATTTCGTCCGCTGCACGAAATCAATCCGTTGCGCCTCGAATGGATTGACGCCATCGCCAGCCTTTCCGGAAAAGTCGTTCTGGATATCGGGTGTGGCGGCGGCATCCTCTCCGAAAGCATGGCAGCACGGGGGGCCAACGTAACCGGCATTGACCTGTCTGACAAGGCGCTAGGCGTCGCCCGTCTGCACCTGCTGGAAAGCGGCCGAGTCGTCGAATATCAAAAGCAATCTGCCGAGGAACACGCGGCCGAGGCACCGGAAAAATACGACATCGTCACCTGCATGGAAATGCTGGAACACGTCCCGGATCCGTCAAGCATCGTCGCCGCCTGTAGCCGGCTCGTCAAACCGGGCGGCCATGTCTTCTTCTCGACCCTCAACCGCAATCCGAAATCGTACCTGTTTGCCGTCATTGGCGCCGAATACGTCCTCAACCTGCTTCCCAAAGGCACACATGAGTACGCGAAATTCATCAAACCCTCCGAACTCGCCCGCTGGGCAAAAAGCGTCGGACTCGAACCGGATAGCCTGACCGGTATGACCTACAATCCGCTTACCCAGATATATCGCCTAACCCGTAGCACGGACGTAAACTATTTGCTGCACACTGTCAGAATCCGCGAATAGTTTTTACAAAAATTTTCCTGTTTGCTGTATTCTTTCGCCCTTCCCCCTTTGTTTGTGTTCATGAAGGCGGGATGCGGAATACACGCATCCCGCTGTTTTGTCCGCCTATTTCTTAGGAGCAGCCATGCGATTTCTTGCCAAACTGTTGTCTGCAGTCATTCCTATTTCTCTCATCGCCTCGACGCCAGCCATCGCTCGCGACTGGAACTCCATCAAAGGTTCCGGCACGATCATCGCGGCAACAGAAGGCGCTTTTGCCCCCTTCAACTATTACGAAGGGAAAAAGCTCACCGGCTATGAAGTCGACGTCGCCGAGGCCATCGCCAAGAAAATGGGGCTGAAGCTCGAATGGCGCGCGGTTCCGTTCGACGCGCAGCTGGCCGCCGTCAGCCAGGATCGCTATGATTTCGCGATTGCTTCGCATGGCCACACGGAGGAGCGCGCCAAGGCAGTCGATTTCGCAAGCCCGCACTACTGTACCGGTGGCCAGATCGCAGCACCCAAGGACGGCGCGCTGACCGCCGCGGCGCTCAAGGGCAAGACCGTGGGCGTACAACTGGCGACCAGCTATTTCGATGCGGCCAAGAAAATCGAGGGGGTCAAGGATGTGAAGACGTACAAATCCGACCCCGAGGCCTTCTCCGCGCTGCGCGCCAAGAAAATCGACGCATGGATCTCCGACAAGTTCACCGTCATGGAAACGCTGAAGAAAAACCAGAAGGCAGGCATCGTCAGCGGTGAACAGGTATTTGTCGAGCGCGTCTCACTGATCATGCGCAAGAACAACAAGGAGTTCATGGACCAGATCAATACGACAATCGCCGCTCTGATCAGCGACAGCACCTTCGCCGCGATCTCCCAGAAGTACTTCAACTCGGACATCACCTGCAAGTAACCGGGTAGCGGTAAAACGATGAACTGGACGAAGCAAAATCCCGGCTGGACGATGTTCGGCGCCATGGTCGGCCTGCTGGTCTTCCTATGGGGCCTGGCGATCCCGCTTTCGTCCGCTCCAGCGCCGATCGGTCCGGCCGCGGAACAGTTCGCTGAAGGCGCACAAGTTACCGTGTGGCTAACGCTGATTGCCGGCTTGGCGGGGGTCGTGCTCGGCGTTCTCGGAGGCTTGGGGAAGCTGTCGAAGATCCTGCCGATCAAATGGCTCTGCGACTTCTACGTCTGGCTGATCCGCGGCACGCCCCTGCTACTGCAGATTCTCTTCGTCTGGCTGGTCGTCCCGACCTTCATGCCTGCGGGCATCGAACTTTCAGACTTCGCCTGCGCGGCGATCGCCCTGTCACTCAATATCGGCGCGTACAACACCGAATGCGTGCGCGCCGGCATCCTCGCCGTACCGCACGGACAGATCGAAGCGGCGCGGGCGCTGGGTCTGTCGCCATTCGAGACGTTCATGGACATCACGCTGCCACAGAGCATGCGCGTTGCCCTGCCGGCTCTGGCTAACAACCTTGCCTCGTTGGTCAAGGACTCCTCGCTGGCCTACGCCATCAGCGTCGTTGAGCTAACCATGGTCGGCTACCGGGTGCAGGCCGAAAGCTACGAGCCAATCCCGGTGTTCATCACCATTGCCACGATCTACCTGATTCTGACCACGGCCTTCACCACCCTGACGTCCGCACTAGAAGCCACGCTGGAAGTCGGACAGAAGCGCTGAGCGCAACGCCATGACCACTCTATCCACGCCACAACCCATCATCGTCGCTCGCAACGTCAACAAGCGATTCGGGTCGTTCCTGGCACTGCGCAACGTCTCGGCCAGTTTTGACGAAGGCACGGTAACAGCGGTCATCGGGCCGTCCGGGTCGGGCAAATCGACCTTCCTGCGCACACTGAACCGTCTGGAAAAGCATGACGGCGGCCAGATCATCATCGACGGCATCGAACTCAACGACGACCTCAAGCGTCTCTGTGCCGTTCGGCGCGAAGTCGGCATGGTCTTTCAGAACTTCAACTTATTCTCACACCTAACCATCCTGCGCAATATCACGTTGGCGCCGATGCGGGTGCGCAAAACATCAAAGGCAGAAGCGGAAGCCAAAGCGCAAGCACTACTTGACCGCGTCGGCTTGAAGAACCAAGCGCACAAATACCCGGTACAGCTTTCCGGCGGGCAGCAGCAGCGTGTCGCCATCGCCCGAGCCCTAGCGATGGATCCAAAGGTATTGCTGTTCGACGAACCGACTTCGGCGCTTGATCCGGAGATGGTCAACGAAGTTCTCTCGGTCATGCGCGAACTTGCCCACACCGGCATCACCATGCTGGTGGTCACACACGAGATGGGGTTCGCCCGCGAAGTAGCCGACCGTGTCATCTTTTTCGACGAGGGCACGATCCTTGAAGATTCGACACCGCGAGCCTTCTTCACCAACCCTGACCACGAGCGTGCCCAAGCCTTCTTGGCCCAGGTGAGACACGGTTTCTAATCAGTCGCGCCTGCTAGCGAACCGGTGCACTTCAAGCGCCGGCATCAGCTGCACCGTGACGATGCACGCAAGGATCAACGCCCCGCCGCCCATCCCCATGGCGCTCAGCCGGTCCCCCATCAGCAGATAGCCGAACAACGCGGCAAACAGTGTTTCTGCCGAA